>JAIRZS010000258.1 GCA_031267115.1 Treponema sp. | reverse complement strand
GCCGGCTTCCTTTAACTTCTTTGACTGCGAACCTTTGGTTCGATTTGACTTCGTGGTAAAAATTCTTCGAGATATCACATGACGGGGGGTAGGCCGGGACCTTGGCCCGGCCGTAGGGGGGCCGGAAAGCGGCTGTTCTGGATGGCGGCCGCCGTATGGTAACAGGCCCCCCCTTATGGTTATTCCGCAAAAAGGAGGGCGCTACCGGGGCATGGCCTGGGGACGCGCGTTCTCCAGCTTGCGGCGGGGAACGGGTTCGGAGCTTGCCGCTGCGGGCGGCGGGCAGACTGTGCTGTAAAGGAGGCAGCCGCCGGAAAGGTTGTAGACTTCAAACCCGTACTGGTCAAGAATTCTTGACGCGATGTAGCCGCGCAGCCCTGTGCGGCAGCAAATATAAACCGGCTTGTTTTTGTCGAGTTCGATTATGCTGTCCCTGATATTGTCCAGGGGGATATTCATAAAACCGTCGATGCTTCCCCCGCTGTATTCCTGGGCGTCGCGGACATCTACAAGCTGTACGCTGCCGTCCCGGGGCAGATTCTGAACGTCATGCCAGTGGAAATTCCGCACCCGGCCCCTGAGCGCGTTTTCCGCGGTAAAGCCCGCCGCATTGACGGGGTCCTTTGCGGATGAGAATGGCGGGGCGTAGCAGAGTTCCAGTTCGCCCAGGTCGGACACGGTCATCCCGCCGTGGATTGCCGTGGCAAAGACATCGCAGCGTTTGTCCACTCCCTCGAACCCGACGGCCTGCGCGCCGAGGAGTTTTCCGTCTTTTTTGTTATAAATTAATTTGATGGCCATTTCCCGCGCGCCGGGGTAGTACTCCGCGTGGTTCGGGGAGAATGTATAGGATTTGTCATAATCAAGCAAAAGTTTTTTGGCGGTTTTTTCGTTAATGCCTGTGGAAGCGGCGGCCATGTCGAATATTTTTATGATGGCCGATCCCTGAATTCCCCGGTAGTTTTCGTCCAGCCCGCAAATGCTGCCGGCGGCTATGCGCCCCTGTTTGCTGGCCGGGCCCGCCAGGGCGGCCGACAGCTTCCGGTCCGTGACAAAGTCGTTTGTCTCTATGGCGGCGCCTACGGCGTAGATGTGGGGATCGCTTGTACGCATATCAGGCCCTACGATGATACCTCCCCTCTCGTTTAATTCAAGGGCCGCCGCTTCGGCAAGGGCGCTTTCGGGCTTTACCCCCACGGCCATGATGAGCATATCCGCCCGGATGGAGCCTTTGTCCAGGGCAATTCTTAGGGAATCGCCGTCTTCGGCGATGGATTCCACCTTGCTATTAAAAATCAGCTTTACGCCGCGGTTCTCCAGGTAACGGTGTACTATGCAGGCCATTTCATAGTCGATCGGGGAGATCAGCTGATCAAGCGTTTCGACAATGGTTACATTGATGCCCGCGTTCAGGAGGTTTTCCGCCATCTCCACGCCGGTTGCCCCGCCGCCAATTACCGCCGCGCTCGCGGGCCGGGCGTTGTCGATGTATTCCCTTATTTTCATGGCGTCGGGGATGGTGCGCAGGGTAAAGACCCTGCTCAGGTCAATGCCTTCGATATTGGGCTGTACGGGTTCCGCCCCCGGGGCGAGGACAAGCACGTCGAAGTTTTCCGTATATGTTTTGCCGGTGTTGTAGCTTTTCACCGTTACCGTTCCCCCGCCGCGGTTTACGGAGAGGACCTCTTCCCGTACCCGTACATCCACAAAGAAACGGTCGTAAAAGTCTTCCGGCGTTAGCAGTTCCAGTTTGGCCCTGTCGGAGATCTTCCCGCCGGTATAATACGGAAGGCCGCAGTTGGCAAACGATACATGGGGCCCCCGCTCGAATAAGATTATTTCGGCCTGTTCATCAAGCCTGCGGAGCCGCGCGGCAGCGGAAGCGCCGCCCGCGACCCCCCCTATAATGATTATTTTTTTTCTCATATTTTTTCAAATCCAATAACAACGCGGCGCTTCGTCTTCCTCTCCGCCTCCGCAGAATCATCACTTTTAGCTTATCCTTGGGAAATAGCCCCGTCAATTCGAAAGCGCGGGAACCGGCAAGTATTTCTTAATAAAATACACAACATCGGAAGAATTAAATTAAGCCGCGGGGAGCCGGATGGGAACGGGGGGGGGCCTGTTACCGGGAGGCGGGCGCAGGCAAAAAAGGCCGCCGTCCGGCCCCCCTGCGCCGGAGCCTCCACCCCGGCCCCGGCCGGGTGCGGGGTCTCCGGCTACCCCCCAGGCATTGAAGTCCAGGATTTTACCGCAAAGTCGAAAAAGTCGAAGAAGTAGAAGAAGCAGGGAACAGAGAAACGGCGGCACGAATTTTCCTAATTACCGGCGCTTGAAAATCCTACATTCGCGTAGTATTATCTCCCCATGGAACATGCCGGCATCGCGCAGAAAATCGGCTCCTGGGAAATTTCGGACGCCGAATGGGAACGGGCGGAGCTTGAGCTTCTCTTTGACATAGCCCGGACCTTTGACAAGCATGTGGAGCTGAAGACCGCCCTGGGCCCTCTCCTGACCCTGCTGGAAAGCAGGGCCGGGCTTACCTGGGGCATGGTGACTCTGCTGGACCGGGCTACGGGGCTTCTGAGGATAGAGGAAGCCTACGGCCTTACCCCGGAAGAAAAGTCCCGGGGCGTTTACCGGCTCGGGGAGGGGCTTGTGGGCCGGGTATTTGAGTCCGGGATAACCATTAGCGCGCCGGATCTGTCCCTGGAGACCCATTTCCTCAACCGGGCGAAGACCCGTGCCCGCGGGGATCTTAAGTCTCTAAGCTACTACTGCGTACCCATACGTTCCGGGGGTTCCGTGATCGGCACCTTGAGCGCGGAACGGCGTATCCCGCCCGAATTCCTTGAACGGCAGATGCGCCTGGACCGGGAATTTCTGGAAAAGGTTTCCGCGATAATTGCCGATTCCGCCAAGCTGCGGGAGCGTATTCTTGAGGAGCAGTTCCGGCTGAGGCGGGAAGTCCCGGCGGACGAACGCGCGGGCCGGGGCCAGGGGGGGAAGATTTCCCCGGAAAGCCCGATTATCGGGACAGGGAACGCCATGCGCCAGGTTTGGGAGATGCTCAGCCAGGTGGCCCCGGCGGACGCCACCGTGCTTATCACCGGGGAAAGCGGGACGGGCAAAGAACTGGTGGCCGCGGAACTGCACCGGCTTTCCAGAAGGGCGGGGCAGGCGTTTATCAAGGTGAACTGCGCGGCCCTGCCTGAATCGATAATCGAAAGCGAGCTTTTCGGCCACGAGAAGGGGGCTTTTACCGGGGCCAATTCCCAGCGCAAGGGGCGCTTTGAGCTTGCCCACCGGGGGACGATCTTCCTGGACGAGATCGGGGAGCTTTCCCCGCATATCCAGGCCAAACTGCTCCGGGCGCTTCAGGAACGGGAGCTGGAACGGGTAGGGGGGACCGGCGTCATCAAGGTTGATGTCAGGCTTATCGCCGCCACCAACCGGAATCTGGAAGAAGATGTCAAGGCCGGCCGTTTCCGGGACGACCTTTACTACCGGCTTAATGTATTCCCCCTGCGTATCCCGCCCCTGCGGGAAAGAAAGGGCGATATCATGCTTTTGGCGGATCACTTTACGGAAAAGTACGCGGAAAAGAACAGCAAGCTTATCAAGCGCATATCTTCCCCGGCCATAGAGCTGCTTACCAGCTATTCCTGGCCCGGCAATGTGCGGGAGCTGGAAAACTGCATCGAAAGGGCAGTGATCCTTTCCTCAGACATGGTGATTCACGCCTATAATCTGCCGCCGAGCCTCCAGTCGCCTACCTCCACCAAGACCGAGCCTATCACTACGCTGGAGGCGGCCCTTTCCCGGCTTGAAAAGGAGCTTATCGTCGAGGCCCTGAAGATAAGCGAGGGCAACATAGCCGCCGCGGCCCGCCGCTTGGGCATAACCGAACGCCGCATGGGCCTTAGGGTTCACCATTACGCCATCAACTGGCGCCTCTACCGCTCCGCTAAATGAACCGCCCCGCCGCGGGGCCTTTCCCGCAGGCCGGCAAGCGGGTTCCTGAATAGCAGCGCCTCGAACAAAATATCATAAATTAGCAAGAAAATGTATAATATGCGAAATACGCAGTCTTATGTTATGGATAAGCAGTAATTTCATTGTAATAACTACGAAAATGTACCTTTTTTGCTATTGATACTACATTTTTGTAGGAAAAATTATCGCATCTATCTTAAATTTACCCTGGATTTGCCCTGTCCGAAAATCCACCTGAATACCGCGCCGAATCTCCGGCCCGCGCTTGCCGCGCCGGGGCCTGTTTTCCGCCAAAACCGGCGCCGGAATGCCCGAATTTCAATTTTTTTTATTTTTTTCGTTTTTATTATGATTTTGGCACGGATGTTGCTAATAAATCGCAGTAACGTGAGCTTGGTCCAAAACCCGGCTGGCTTTGGAACAGCCTCATATCATCAACAACTGTAGGAGGATAAAGAAGGTGCGAAAAAAATTGTTCGTTTTGGCAGTACTGCTTCTGTGCGCGGGGGGCGCTTCCCTTTTCGCCCAGGAAAGTATTGAGAGTCTGGGTTTTTCCCTGGATGTGGTGTGGCTCTTTATAGGCTCCATCCTGGTATTCATCATGCAGGCAGGCTTTGCCCTTGTGGAAACCGGTTTAACCAGGGCGAAAAACGCCACCAACATCACCATGAAAAACGTGATGGACTTCTGCTTCGGCGCTATTGTGTACTGGGCCATAGGCTGGGGGTTCATGTATGGGGACGACATTGGCGGGCTCATCGGGGGTTCCCAGTTCTTCAACGGGCCTATGACATTGGACATTGGGACCGGCAACTTTTACAAGAGCTGGTTTTTCCAGGTGATATTTGCCGCCACCTCCGCCACGATAGTATCCGGCGCCATGGCGGAACGGACCCAGTTCAAGTCCTACCTGATTTACACTTGTTTTATCTCCGCTTTTATCTATCCTATTTCCGGCCATTGGATCTGGGGCGGCGGCTGGCTCGCCGAACTTGGCTTCCACGATTTTGCCGGTTCCACGGTGGTTCATTCCGTAGGCGGCTGGGCGGCTCTTATGGGCGCCGCGGTTGTCGGCCCCCGGATCGGTAAGTACAACAAAGGGCCGGACGGTCTCGTGAGCGTTAAGGCCTTCCCGGGCCATAACATCCCTTACGCCGCCCTAGGCGTGCTGCTCCTCTTCTTCGGGTGGTTCGGCTTCAACAGCGCCTCGACCGGTACCGCCGCCATAGGGGAAGGCGGTATCTGGAGCGGCCTTGCCATTGGTCGGGTCGCCGTAACCACCTGTCTCGCGGCTTCCGCCGGCGCGGTCAGCGCCCTGATCTTCTCCTGGATATGGTTCAAAAAGCCCGACGCGTCCATGACCCTGAACGGCCTTCTGGCGGGTCTTGTGGGTATCACCGCCCCCTGCGCGGTGGTCTCTCCCGGCGCTTCGATTGCCATCGGCCTTATAGCCGGGGTCCTGGTCATCCTCGCCGTAGAGTTTATCGACAAAGTGCTGAAGATTGACGATCCTGTGGGCGCCAGTTCCGTACACCTTGTGTGCGGTATCTGGGGCACTCTGGCCGTGGGTATCTGGGCCAATGCTCCCGGTGACGGCGTACTCGGCCTCCTCCATGGGGGCGGGTTTACCCAGTTGGGAATACAGGCCATAGGCGTCCTGGCGGTCGGCGCTTGGGCGGCTATAGTCAGCCTGGTTCTCTTCTTCATCATCAAGGCGATAACCGGGCTCCGGGCCAGTCCCAAGACGGAATTGGTCGGTCTTGATCTGAGCGAACATAAGGCCGAAGCCTACACGGGCTTCCAGATTTTCAGCAACATGTAAGGGAAGGAGGAAAGAGATGAAATTGATTATTGCCTATATCCAGCCCCACATGCTGAATGAAGTTAAGCAGGAACTATATAAGGCGGAAGTTTTTAAGATGTCGGTTACCAATGCTATGGGCTGCGGTCAGCAGAAAGGTTATACCGAACATTACCGGGGCGTTGATATTGAGGTGAATCTTTTAAAGAAGATACGCATCGAAATCGGCGTAAACGATAATTTTGTCAAGCCCACGATAGACGCCATCATCCGGGGCGCAAAGAGCGGGGAAATCGGCGACGGGAAGATCTTCGTGGTTCCTGTCGAAGAAACCATCCG
>JAIRZS010000232.1 GCA_031267115.1 Treponema sp. | reverse complement strand
ACTACGATATACTGGGGCTGCAGCGGGGGCTGGGACGGAGAAATAAGCTGGATGGTCTCGACACGGGGCTCCTGGGCGGCGGGCGAAGGGGGCTGCGGGGCGGGAGGAGGAGGCGGATTTTCCGGGACACTGGGCGGGGGGGGCTCAGGGGCCGGCTGCACGGAAACCGGCGGAGAAGCAGCGGCGGTCTCCGGGGCGACAATCTCAATACGCACCGTCGTATAGCCTGAAAGGGACATTCTTATGGCGTTGCCGGCATCACGGGAAATATCGGCAATGGCCGGGCCGCCGGGAGAGATGCGGCCGTCCACAGTCGCAATCACTTCCATATTATTACTCAAATTGGTAATTTTTACTCTTCTGGAAAAAGACAGGCTGGCATGAGAGATGGTCAGGCCGCTTTTCGACACATTGTACGAAGCGGGGCCTGTCTGGGTTTGGGCGAAACACAGCCCCGAGAAAAACAGGCCGACAGCCAGAATTGCACTCAAACGTTTCATAAAATCTCCCTTTTTTTGGCAAATTTGGCAAAGTACCGGTAATTACTTCTTTGCTACATCGATAAAACCAAAGGCATAACCCAGAGTAAAGGACAGCATCCTCCGTTTATAGCTTATATCGTCCGGGGGCGTCCCCGCGGCATCCTTGATGGTTGTCGCGGTAAAATCCCCGGCATAGCGTATATCGGCAACAAGCGAGCCGGGGCCGAATTTCATAGCGGCCTCGAAACCCGCGGTATAACCCAGCGGTACGGAAACGGAATGGGAAAAGGAATCCTCTTCGCCCGCCGGATTCTTCCGGTAAGACGCTTCGCCAAATGGGAGAAACGCGTAGATGCCGGCAAGGGGGGCGACGCGGAAATTGCCGAACCTGAAATTCGCCTTAAAAAGAAGAGGGAACATCAGGGAATAAATCGTATACTTCTCGTTCTCAAAAACCGGATCGTACGGCCCTTCCCCGCCGGCATTAGTTACGCCCCGGTAAACCAGATTATCAAAAGTAAAGTCGGCTTCGGCCTGGATGGAAAACAGGGAATTCAGGCGCACCGACAGGAAAATACCGCCCTCGAAATTAAGGGCGTGGGCGCCGGGGGCGGTTTCCCCGGAGGCAGTGTACCAGCGCTGGGAAACGCCGGAACGTATACCGGCGGCGAGCAGTTTGTCTTCCCATGTCTTTTCCGGCGGCGAAGTGCTTTCCTCAGTATCCTCGGTAATATGGGAAAAAAGCCACTCCACAAGCCCGGGAAGAGATTGCAAACCTTCGTCAATATTCTGATAAACCAGATCGTCCGTATAGATCATGGAGGAGTTTCCCATGTCCCAAAGCCACAACTGGAGGTAATACTCGCCTTCATAACTGCCCGGGTACACCCCGCCGGTAAGGGCGTAACGGGCGCCGGGGGCCAGTTCCCTGACCGGCGGCATATCGGTAGGAACCCTGACTCCGGCGGCTTCCACGGTCCCGGTGCTTATGGCCCGGCTGCTGTACTTTTGCAGATTGATAACCGCGCCGACAACGGCCCGATCAAAATCCGCCGCCGCTTTCTCCTCCCCGGTAAAAGGAAGAATGGCTACAATAGCCTTGCCGTCATAATCATAGCCGCCGGCCCCCGAAACAGTCTGGGCGTAAAGAGAGCGGGGAAACAAAAGCATAAGCAAAAGCCCCGAAAAAGCGAAGCATCCTGTAAATCTGTTTTTATTCATTTTACGCTTCCTGTTTTACCTTTTTTGAAAAAACCAAATTCATAACCGAAGGATAAAGCGGCGCCATGCCGCCTGTAAGTATCAATCCCTCCGCTGTCTTTCAATTCCGGTTCCGCAAGATCCGCGCTATAGCGAATATCGGCGAAGATCATTCCCGGCCCCAGGGGAAAGCCCACGCTGATTCCGCCCAAAAGGCCCAAAGGCGGCGAAAACGAATACGAAAAAGACGATTCTTCGTCATCCTGCGGGCTGTCTGTTTTTATTTTTCCAAGGGGCAGGATAAAGTAGCCGCCGAAAAACGGGGATACGCGGAATTTACCGGGATAAAAATTCAGCTTTGCCATAAGGGGGAATTGCAGGGAAAATCCGGTAAATGTCCGGGTATAGCGGTCAAGATCGCTGTTTATATAAGAATATTGCCATTTTGATGCATTGTCCCAGGTAAAAACCGCCTCGGCCTGGATGCTGAAAAACGAGACAATCTGGAGGCTTGCCTGAATACCCGCCTCCAGCGAAGCGCTGTAGGTATCGCCCCCGGTAAAGGCCGTATCGTCCGACGGGGTATAGATGCGCAGGGACGGCCCCGCGCGGACGCCCAGGAAAAGCCAGCGGTTATTGTAAATTTCACCGCCGCCGGAATCCGCCTCTTTGACGGCAGGTTCAGAAGCCCCGAAACGCCCGGTCTCAACGCGCTCCCCGGCTGTCTGGGCTGCGGCAAAGTAAGGAGTCATACTGAAAAACAACAGCGCCGCAGCCAAAGATAAAACTTTTTTCTTCATCAAGCAACTCCTTTTGAGAAAAGCGGGCTGTTTCAAAATGTTTTTTGAAACAGCCCCGCGGGACCGCTATTTTGCCAGCTTCCCGGTATTATCAAGCTTATAGCCGGACAGGGGTTTCGATGGATTACCGGAGGTAAAACTGCCCAGCGGGAAGCGCTTTATCAGATCCGCAGCCTGGGCAGCGGGAATTATATTGCCGCCGTCTTTAATCAGATACTTGCTCAGCCAGTCGCCGTCAATTGTCGCGGTAGTAGAAAATTTACTGTCGTTGTTAAGGCGGCTTTCAAGATCGATGGTGGTTATGCGGTCCGTTCCGGTAAAGAATTTCCCGGAAACCCTGTCGGATTCCACAATATTGATATAGTTCCGGTTATCCTGGGGATCATCCGCAAAGGCCAGCACCAGGCCGGTAGTTCTGGCCCCTTCCATAAGGGTAAACTCATCCCCGGAATCGTTGTTCCAGCTTCCCTTTGCGTAATTCCAGATATACACACTGTCCGCCTGGGCATTGCCGCGCATGGTAGTTATACCCCTGCTGCAAATAGCCTTGGCGCTTCCCGTCCCCGTGTTGTTGGTTATTGAAGAATCCCCGTCCATATAGAAAAGCGACCTTGACCAGACAAATACTCCGCCGCCCTGGCGGCTTGCTGCGTTACCCATAATATGGCCGCTGAGCATCTCGAAGCTCCCCTTTGCCACAAATACCCCGCCGCCGCCGTGGGGCCACACGCCCCCTGTAGACCTATTGTTGTTTACCGCCCCCGCGCTCATGATAAAGTTATGGGGCATAGTATCCGAGGTAGGAGTAGGCGGAACAATCGAAGCGTTCACCAGCACGCCGCCGCCCGAGCCGGAAGTACTGTTGTTGGAAATTTCCCCATTGTTAAGCCACAACAGGCTGTCCTCGCCATACACGTACACGCCGCCGCCGCCCGCAATGGAAGCGTCAGTAATGTTATTGTTTTCAAAGTGCGAACGTACCACGGCGGCGCCGGCGGCGGTATTTCCGCTGACGGAACCGGAGATCATGTCAAATTCACTGTTGTCCACATAGACCCCGCCGCCCGAAAGCGCCCGGTTACCGGTGATGCTGCCGCTTTTCCAGATTACCGTGCTGTTCCCGCCTA
>JAIRZS010000121.1 GCA_031267115.1 Treponema sp. | reverse complement strand
AATTCGTCTAGGATAGCCGACTGCTCTTTCCGTCCGGCTTGTAGGTAGCGGGAACGGACCTGTCTGGTTACTGCTTGTTTTTCTTTCATGGATAACCCCATTTTGACCTCCGGGAGTTGGTACTCCAGAATAGTCTGCCTTGAATTGGGTTACTTTTTCAAAATGAGGCAATGCGCATAATTGACGCCGATCAATATCTGGGGTATATTAATAACAAATGGCCGTAATTACCAGTCAAAAGATAGCTACTTACTATGAAAGGTACAAGGCAATCGAGGTTACCTATACAAAGGATATTATCCAGGTGACCGGAATGGTTCCCCAGCAGATTCATCTGAAGTGCGCGGGCGATTTTTGGCCCTGCGTGGTCTATTCCTCGTCGTTTGAGGGGGCCAAGGTTGTGGCCAATGTCAAGTCCGGGCTGCTCAGCAAGCTCCAGGCGGCTAATAATTCCGCAAGCCTCCGCTTTTGCTTTACCAACGCGGAAACAAGCCAGCCGGTGACTTTTTTTGTCGCGGTCCGGGTAAGCAACAGCGCCCCGTACAAGGATTCCAAGGATATGGCCCTGTTTACGCTCCAGTTTACCCAGAGGCCCCCCGACGATCTGATCCAGATTATGGGCCGGCTCCTTGACGCGAATGTCAATTCGGTGAAGCGTAAAAACGAGCGGATAGCCCTTACGAGCGAAACTGTCCGGCGTCTGAAAATTCTCCCCAAGGACATTTCCGCCTCTGTCCAGGGGGTCCCCCGCCCCTGTATTTTAAGGGAAATTTCTTTTGTCGGGGCCAAGCTGGTGATCATGGGCGTCGCGAAATTCCTGATAGAAAAGGAATCGGCGCTGCGGATAGATTTCGAGGACCCGAGGGAGAGTTTCCTTATCAAGGGGAAGCTGAGCGCCGCCGATCCTGTAGAGGGCCGGCAGGATCTGCTCGCGGTTGACATTGAATTTGCCGAGCATCAGATTCCCCTGGGCTACAAGATCCGGGTGAACGATTTTCTGAGCCAGGTATGGGCAGACAGCCGCTCCCCCGACAAGCAGGACAAGCAAACCGCTCCGGGCGCGGCGAAGAAGATTCAAAAGCCGCCCGAGCAGAATACGGCCCAAAATGCCGGGCAGAATACGGCGGAAGCGCCCCAGGCGGCGAAAAAACCTGAGGCGGAGGCCGGGGCAAAGCCCGGCGAAGCGGCCCCCAAGACCGGCAAGGAAGAAAAGCCCGCGCCGGTTGGAAAAACCCTGGGCGGGCCGGCGTCTAAATAATGCAGAACGGACAGAGCCGCGTTGTCTTTCTTTCGGTTCCCGAATCTCTGAGGGGCCGTTTGGCCGCCCTGGTTAATGAGGACGGGCAGGAAGAACACGAATACGGTGAACATGCCGAGCATGAGCACGGGGAATGCGGGTGCGGGCACAGCCATGAACACGGCGGGCATGAACACGAAGATGAAAGCGAAGACGGGGAATTTTCCGGCGCTTTTGCCATTGATCCGTCGATACCCATTCCGGTAGAGCTGCCGCCCGGCGATACTACGCTTGACTTTGACAAGCTTTCCTGGGAGATGATTGTCGCGGGGATGCTGCGGGTTATAGCGGAGGGGGAAGCCGGCAGCGGCGATACCGATTACTACCGCCGTTTCGTCCTGTCCGTAAAGCCCAATATTATGGCGGAATTTACCGAAACTGCCATACTCCACGCCAGGAACGGGAATTTCGCTCTGGCAAGGGAAATACTCACGGTCCTCCTGGGCCTTTTCCCAAATACGCCGGAATTGCTCCTCAACCTGGCGCTGGTCCTGGAGGAACGGGCCGCCGCTTTGGAAAGGGCGGGCCGCGAAGAAGAAGCGGAAACGGAGAATGAAAGGGCGCACGAAATATACCGGAAAATAACGGGCCTTGACCCGCCCTTTCCCAACGGCCTGTTCAACGCGGGCTTCTTTTACCTGAGGCGGCAGGGCTTTAGCAAGGCCAAGGAATGTTTTTCCGCCTACCTTCCCGTGGCCGATAATCCGTCAAAAAAAGAAAAGGCCCGGGCCATAATCCGCGAAATTTCGAGCCGCAGCCTGGACGACGAGATTTTCCGGGAAGCCTACGATTTTATCCGCATGGGGGAAGAACAGAAGGGGCTGGAGAGGATACTGGATTTCCTGGAGCGCCACCCCGCCGTGTGGAACGGCTGGTTCATGCTGGGCTGGGCCCTGCGCAGGCTGGGCCGCTGGGAAGACGGCGCGGTGTCCTTCCGCAAGGCGGCGGAACTTGGCGGCGGCAACAGCGACACCAGGAACGAGCTTGCCATTTGCCTGATGGAGCTGGGGGATTACGCGTCCGCCCGCAAAGAGCTGGAACTGGCCCTGCAGGAAGAGCCTGAAAATACCAAGATAATTTCCAACCTGGGTGTCCTGGCCCTGAAGCGCGGCGAATCGGACGAGGCGGCAGGTTTTTTCCGCACCGTTCTTGAAATCGAGCCGGACGATCCAATCGCGAAAAGCTATCTGAACGGATAATTAAACTTCAGAATTTTACCGCTAATAATTTTACCGCAAAGTCGAAAAAGTCAAAGAAGGAAGAAGTAATCACGAACCCTAACAAACCGCCGGCCTGCGGCCCGAAACCCCACGAATTTTCGCCCCGGTATCCCTGGGTTTAGCCGGATTCCTTCTCGGTTCGTGTGAAAACAGGATAAGGGACAGGAAGAAGGTAAAGAACCCGGATAATGCTATGCTGTTCGCGGGGTTCGCGTGGTTAGTGGTTAAATTCCTTCAAATTTGCCGGATTAATCGGGCAGGGCTAGTCTCAGCACATCGTCAAAGCGTTCGACCGGGTGGAATTCGATGCCCTTCTTTACATAGTCGGGAATATCGTCCAGATCCCGCACATTCTGCCTGGGAATAATGATATGTTTTGCCCTGTTCCGCCGGGCGGCAATGGTCTTTTCTTTAAGGCCGCCTATGGGAAGCACCTGCCCGGTAAGGGAGAGCTCCCCGGTCATTACCAGCCGGTCCGTAATCACCCGGTTCCGCATCAGGGATAACAGCGCCGTCGCCATCGTAATCCCCGCCGAAGGGCCGTCCTTGGGCGTGGCCCCCTCCGGTATGTGCAGGTGGATGTGGTTTTTTTCAAACCATTCGGAGGAAAGGCCGTAGCGTTCCGAGCCGAGCTTGCGGGCCACGGTCATGGCAATGGCGGCGCTCTCCTTCATGACATCCCCCATCTTGCCGGTAAGGGTAAAGCCCTCCTTGCCCGGCACTGCGGCCGCCTCGATCACCAGGGTATCGCCGCCCATGCTGGTCCAGGCAAGCCCCACGGATATGCCGGGGCGGTCCGCCTTTTTAATGTCATCCTCGGGGAAAAGGGGTTTGCCCAGGTGTTTTTCCACCGCCTTCTTGTCTACGACAAATTTCTGCGTTTGAAGCGGCATCTCTCCGGCGGAAAGGCCCGCGGCAGCGCCGCTTTGGGCAGCGCCGCCGTCCGCGTCCGCAGCCTTGCCGGCGGCTTTACCGTCAGCGGAATCCGGCGCACCCGCGCCGCCCTGCGGGGCGGGCTTCCCCCCCATATTCTCCACATTTTCCACGATCTGCCTCGCAAGCTTGCGGTGGATCTTGTCCAGGTTCTTTTCAAAATTCCTCACCCCGGCTTCCCGGGCGTAACCGTTGGCAATGTGGAGCAGGGAATCCCGCGAATACTTCACCTGGTTTTTTCTGAGCCCGTTTTTTTCAAGACTCCTGGGCAGGAGATAGCGCCTGGCAATCTCCAGCTTTTCCGTGTCTATGTAACCCGGAAGCTGGATAATCTCCATACGGTCAAGCAGCGGGCTGGGGATAGTGTCCAGCGTATTGGCGGTAACGATAAAGAAAATATGGGAGATATCAAAGGGCAGATCCAGGTAATGATCCCGGAAGCTATTGTTCTGCTCGGGATCAAGCACTTCAAGGAGGGCGCTTGCCGGGTCCCCCTGGAAACTGGCCCCCATCTTGTCAATCTCGTCTATCATAAAAACCGGGTCCCTGGTCTTGACGATCTTGAGCCCCTGGATAATCTTCCCGGGCAGCGCCCCGATATAAGTCCTGCGATGGCCTTTTATCTCGGCCTCGTCCCTCATGCCCCCCACCGAGAAGCGGAAAAACTGCTTGCCCAGGGCGCGGGCAATGGAACGGCCCACCGAAGTTTTCCCCACGCCCGGCGGCCCGGCCAGGCAGATAATGGAACCCACAGGCGTCTTCCGTATTTCGTAATTCCCCTTCGCCCCGGAATCCGCGGAAGGCTTCTTCCCCGCGGAATCCCCGTTTCCGGCGGTACGCAGCTTCCGCACCGCCAGGTATTCCACAATCCGGCTTTTCACGTCTTTAAGGCCGTAGTGGTCCTGCTCCAGAATATCCCTGGCGGTTTTAAGGTCAAAACGTTCCGGCTCCGGGTCCCCCCAGGGAAGGCTGGCAATCACGTCAAGGTAGTTGCGGGTAACCACAAATTCCGCCGAGTTGGGGTCCATCAGGCTGAATTTTTCAAGCTCCTGTTCGACCGTCTCCTTGATCTCGCCCTCAAATTTAAAAGCGTCCAGTTTTTCCTTGAACTTCTGGTACTCGGAACTTTTGGCGTCCGTAGCCATCCCCAGCTCGCTCTTTATAGCCTTAAGTTCTTCCTTTAAAAAGTAGTCCCGCTGGCTTTTCTCGATCTTCTCGTTTATCTCTTTCTGGATTCTTTTCTGTATGCGCAAAAGCTCCTGTTCTTTCTTGATAAATACCAGCACCTGTTCCATACGCTTGCGCACGTTGAGAATTTCCAGAATCTTCTGCTGCTCGTTCTTTTCTATATTGAGAATACTGGCGATAAAATCAGCGATCTTCCCCGGATGATCAATATTGATCATATTAAGCCGCATCTCCTCGGAAAAGAGCGGGTTGTTCTCGGAAATCTGCTTCATCTCGCTGATAAGCGCCCTGGTAAGGGCCTTCACCTCGCTGGTGTCGTCCTCTTCGTCTTCAAGGTAGCTCACCGCCGCCACAATAGGGTTGGAGGCCGAAAGCGTCTTCTTTACCCGGAAGCGTTTAAGCGTGGAAATAAAGATATTCAGGCCCCCGTCCGGAAGGTTGATCTTCTTGACAATCTTCGCCGCAGTCCCCACCTTGTAAAGGTCCGCAATCGAAGGGGTCTCGGTCTCGTTCTGGAGCATCACAAGCCCGATAAGGCCGTCCCCGGACACCGCCTCGTCAACCACCTTCACATCGGCGGGATTGCCGATCATAATCGGGGTAAAAATCCCGGGGAAAATCGGCCGGCCCATAAGGGCAACCAGGGGCAATTTATTGGGAAGTATCTGATCTATAGGGACTACGCTTTGGTCTGACATATCAACCCCTTTTTCCGGCAAAACCGCGCGTTAAGAAACCCGCGCCGGCCGGGATTTGGACCGGCCCGCCTGTTTCAAATATCGTAAAAAACCCCCCGAAAGGCAAGAAAATGGGGTAATTCCCCGGAAATTTCCTGTTGTAATTCGGAATTCGGGCGCATTTCCGGCGCAAAGCGCCGGAAACCGGGCTTTCCGGGGTTCCGCTTCGCTCCATTCCCTCACTGCGCTTCGGGAACGCTCCGCGCCCCTCCAATCCCTTGCGCGGCTGGCGCCCCTTCTGCAGCACCCGCGGCTAAATTTTTAACCGCAAAGTCGAAAAAGTCGAATAAGTTCATTAAGCGCGATATGATTAAGAAAATAACCACGAACCACGCCAACACCACGAACTGTTACACCGATAGCCCTGATTTTGCCTGGATTTCTTGTATTCATGAGGTTTTGGGCCAAGTTTGTGTGGTTTCGGACCAAAGGCCCAGTAGTTGATTCTATGCTTTTATCCTGCCAAGACACTAAAATTACTTGCTATCCGGCCGATATTGATGTATATTCAGACAACAAGTCTACCAATAAGTCTAGGAGAGAGGTGTCAGATGGCTTACAAAATTAGCGATGCGTGTATAAACTGCGGTTCCTGCGACAGCGAATGTCCGGCGGAAGCAATTTCCGAAAAAGACGGCGCCCGCTGGATAGATCCTGAAAAATGCCTGGACTGCGGCTCCTGCGCGGGCGCGTGCCCCTCGGACGCGATTTCCGAGGGATAAGCGCGTGTACGGCCCTGCGCGGCCGCGCGGGGCCGTACACGGCTTCCTTGCAATGGGAAACAGCGGGCCGGCGGGCAGGGCAAGGGGCTTCCCCTTGCCTTTTTTCATGGCCCTGCTCTCGCTCTGCCTTCCCGGAAGCGCGGGCCTTGCCGGGGAGCCGGCCGGGGCGGGCGTTCCGGCCTTTCCGGTAATTAACCGGCTTGAACAGGGGGACGAAGTGTTCCGCCAGTACCAGGCCGATGTGGAAAACGCCCGCCGGGTGCTTTACGGCAGGGCGCGGCCCGGCCGGCCCGAATCCGCGGACACGCCGCCGGCCGTTTCCGCCGGAGCCGCGCTTGCGGAAGCCCTTACCATTTACGAGTATACCGTCAAGGGGGAAGACCTCTTGAACCTGGCTTCCCGCTGTACCATTCCTTTTTCGACTATCGCCACCCTGAACCGCCTGTCCCATGTCCGGGAACTGGAGGAGGGGGCGACCCTGTACCTTCCCTCCATGCCGGGCATTTTTGTCCCGGAAAGACCGGAAAACGATCTGGAACTGCTCATGGGTTCCTCCCGTAACGGGGAAGGCGGCTTTTTTATCACTGTAAGGAGGGGGGGCGGCGCGGGGGAGCGCTTCCTCTTCATACCCGGCGCGGACTTCCATGCCACCGAGCGTACTTTTTTTCTGGCCGGCGGTTTCAGCTTTCCCCTGGGCAGTTTCAGGCTTACCAGCGGTTTCGGCCCCAGGATAAACCCGGTAACCGGGAATCTCAGGATCCACCAGGGCCTGGACCTTGCCGCCCCCCTGGGGACGGATGTCCGCGCGGCCAGGGACGGGGTAGTCACGGAAACAGGCGAGGACCCGGTTTACGGCAAATACGTGATCATCGAACACAGCGGAAACTGGACCAGCCTTTACGGGCATCTTTCGGAGATAAATACGGCCTTGCGGAAGATCGTTAAATCTGGTAGTCTTATAGGTAGGGTAGGGTCGACAGGGCAATCCACCGGGCCTCATCTGCATTTTGAGATTAGACAGCATGGGAGGGCGCAGAACCCGGACAAACTGTTGTTCAGGGGGAACCGGGCTTCCCAATAAAGCCTCCGCTTCCGGTAATTGCCTTTTCAGGAGATTTGGCCCCCTAGTTACATTTTGATTTATAATTAAAGAAGGAATCCGGCCATGAGAAGCCGCGCGGGGGCGTCGCTCGTACTGAGTTTTTTTTTGATCCTTTTTCCGGTCTTTCTGGGAGCCGAGTCTTTCAGGACGGTGGTTGCCGGTACCGCCCTGGTATCCGTGGACAACCCGGAGGGGGTGTCCATCCCCCTTTCCCTTGTAGATTCCGCCCTCGTCGTCCTGGGCAGGGAAATCCGTTTTTTCCGGGGGGTTGAGCTTGAATTTACCGTCCCCCAGAACTATCTGCCCTACCGGGGAAGCCTGGCCCTGGTCATTTACGGGGAACTTGACCGGACGCCGGAAACCGGGATAGCCGATCTCCAGGCCCGTCAGATTTTCATAGAGCCCATACCGAACAAGATACAGTCCGTTTACCAGATTCCCCTCAGGCAACGCCACGGTCTCAGGTCAAGCCCCTACGCGTCGGTAATCCCCGTCACGCTCCCTTCCTCCTTTCCCCTGCTTTTCAGGGTGATGCCGCTCATCAAGGGCCTTACCGACGAGGTAGAAGCCCTGCGCTTTGTCCTGAACGTAAAGCCCATTCTGAGCGACGAGGGCGCGGTCCGCGTTGTCCCCCGTTATCCGGACAATCTGCCGGATAAGCCGTTCATCCTTCTGATAGACGACGAAGTGATCGATCGCCCCCGTGAGGAACAGGTTTTGCGGGAGGGGGAGCACCACCTGGTAATACTCTCCGACGATTACCGCAATGAAAGCCGGGTTTTCATGGTAGAACGGGGCAGGATTCTGGAACTCGGCATCAACCTCCAGGACCCGACCCCCATCATCATCTTTGAAGCCCCGGAAAACGCCCGCATATACTTCGACAATGTGCCCGTCAATCCCAGCCGCCCCTTTCACGCGGAACCGGGCCCCCACGAAGTCCATTTCCAGCTTAGCGATTACGCGGTGGTAACGCCCATTCTGGTGCAGAAAGGCAAGACCTACCGGGTCGCCATGGCCGTAGACCTGGTAGTTACCGAGACAGATTAAAATTTCCCGAATTTGGCGTAAGGCCCGCGCGTATAAAAAAAGGCCGGCGCTCGCCTTTCGGCTCACACCGGCCCTGCCCTTGAGGCATGCCGGAAATATAGTGATTTGGGAGGGGAACTATACGTCCGACAGATTATTTATCGGCCACATATCAAAAATCCTTAACCCTTTTTTTAAAAATACGCAGTTCTCTTAAAAAAGTCAAATTTTTTACCGGAAAAATACCGATTAAAAAGTATGCCGATTTTTTTGCTTTCCCTGCCGGTTTTGGCACTGGGGGGGATTTTGTACTTTATCGTATCCGGAAGATCCTCGCCGGCTGTCCGCAGGGCCGCAATTGCCGCCTTTATCCTGGCCCTTCTCAGCATCCTGGTCTGTTCCGTCTTTGTGCTGGGCCGCCCCGCCGCGGCAGCCGGTTCCGTTTATTCCCCGGACAGCGAAGATCCCGCAGCGCCGGCTCCCCCGCAGGATTTTGTCCTTGCCGCCGTGATAATCCTCCTCTTCATCTTTTTCGCGATCTTTATTGCCGTTGCCGCCCGCCGCGAGCAGAAGCGGCGGAAAAACGGATAGCCCAATGCCGGATTCAAAAAAAGACACCTCTCCCCGGGAATCCGGGCCTTTCCCCGCGATCCTCAGCGTAAACAACCTGAAGCAGTACTTCTACCGGAAGGGCGGCCGGGCCGCGCCGGTAAAAGCCGTGGACGGGGTGAGCTTTTCCGTGTTTCATGGCGAGACCCTCGGCCTGGTAGGGGAGTCGGGCTGTGGCAAGTCAACCCTGGCCCGCAGTATCCTGAGAATCTACACGCCCACGGACGGGCGGATATTCTTTGAGGGAAACGATATTACCCGCCTCTCCCGGCGCGAAATGCGGCCCTACCGTAAAAAGATGCAGATGATCTTCCAGGACCCTCTTTCTTCCCTCGATCCCCGCATGACCGTCGGCGAAATACTTATGGAACCCCTTATTGGCAGCGGAATCGGAAAGAACCGCGCCGAAAGGCTCCTCCGCGCCGGGGAAATTCTGGAACAGGTGGGGCTTTCCCGCGACGCGCTTGGCCGCTGCCCAAAGGAATTTTCCGGGGGCCAGTGCCAGCGTATCGGCGTCGCCCGCGCGCTTATCACCAGGCCCGGCCTTGTCGTATGCGACGAGCCGGTTTCCGCCCTGGACCTGTCGATACGCTCCCAGATCGTCAATCTGCTGCTGGATTTCCAGCGGGAACTCGGCTGCGCGTATATCTTTATCACCCACGATCTTTCCGTATTGCGCAGCGTTTCCGGCCGGGTGGCGGTAATGTACCTGGGCCGGATTGTGGAACTCTGCCTTGGCGCGGAAATTTCAGACGCCCTCCATCCCTACACCCGGACCCTGCTTGAGGCGGTTCCGGCCCGGAACCCGCGCCTTGCCCGGCAGAAGGACCGGCCTCCCGCCGCCGGGGAAGTTCCGGACCCCGCGTCCCCCCCCGGAGGCTGCTGCTTCCACCCCCGCTGCCGCCGCGCCATGCCGGTCTGCGAAAAGACGCCCCCGGAAACCAGGGCGTTTGGCGGCCGCCTGGTTAGCTGCCATTTGTACTGAGCCGTTTGTGTTAAGAGGCTGTATTAACGTAAGTTCGATGGAGAATATCAGGGTCCGCGAATGAACGCTAATTTTCGCGAATTATTCTGATACATTAGCGGTAATTCGCGTAATTCGCGGACTTTTTCTCTTTGTCGAACTCACGCTGTATTGGCAGGCGGCGGGCGAAAAGGCAAAAAAATACCGGGGACGGCGTATTTCCATGCGACGCATGGCCATACGATACCCCCGGTAAGAATGGAGAGCCGGCCAATAATGTCCGAAAAGCCGGTAAATATGGCCGATATTCACCGGAATGTTTGAGTTTGCCGAGAGAGGTAGCGGCAAACCCATTTCTATGTTAGCTAAACATAACAAAAGAGTCAAGGGTTTTTTGAAAAAAAATGAGAAAATTCGTAAAATTATTTGGAAAGCCTAACAATCCCCATATTGGCGGAGAATAAAAAACTTTTTCGGACTTCGAGGTAAAATTTCCGCATAGTGTGCCTGGCATCTGCGGCATGGATGCCACTGTTTCCATTGCTATTCGCCAACGGCGGATAGATGGAGTTTGCCGCAGGCGGGCCGGCAAGGATGCCGGCTGTGGCGATTCACGAGTTTTTGCCCCGCAAAAACTCAAAGCTGTAAAACGGCAGGGATGCCGTTTTACAGCAGCGCAAGGGATTGGAGGGGCGCGGAGCGTTCTTTGCGCCGCCAGGCGCAAAGAATGGAGCGGAGCGGAACCCCGCAAAGCCCGGTCCGCGGGCTGTCCTGCCCTGCGGGCTGTCCTGCCCTGCGGGCAGGTTGGCGCGCGGATGCGCCCGGACTAAATTTACACGCTTGCCCCGTCGTCACCGCATTACCGCGCGGATTTCACGCTCCCCGCTTGTCCGGGGGATGCGGCGGGGCGGCTCAGCTGGGAATTCCGGCATTCACGATATTAACCGGTTTTTCTCCCCGCTCGACGCGCCCGACATTTTGCCAGATATTTTTGTGCGCCCGCATAAAGCTGCCCGTGGTAATGCCTCCCAGGTGGGGGGCGAAAATGACCCGGTCTTTGCAGTCGCCGGGCAGGTCGATCAGGGGGTGATCCGCCGGCGTCGGTTCGGGGTACAGGGTATCGAAGGCCGCCCCCGCGATTTTTCCGGCGATAAGCGCCTCCCTGAGCGCGAGGTTATCGACGATCTCGCCCCTGGCGGTGTTGACCACAAACGCCGAGGGCTTCATCCTACCCAGAAAGTCCGCGTTGATCATGCCCGCTGTTTCCGGCGTTACCGAGGCGTGTATGGAAACGATGTCCGACAGGGCGGCAAGCTCCCCAAGGGCGGCATAACGGACGCCGAATTCCTCCTCGGTTTCCTTCGGCTTTTGGCGGGGGGTGTAGTAGAGGATATCGCACCCGAAAGCCCGAAGGCGGGCAGCCGTCGCCTTCGCTATATCCCCAAACCCGATAAGCCCGGCCGTGCAGCCGCCCAGTTCGGCGATCCCCTCTACCATCGCCCGCTCTTTCATCTGTATCTGGCGCCCGGCGCGTACTTCGCGGTCCCCGGCGACAGCCTTGCGCAAAAAAGCCAGCATCAGGAGGATCGCCTGTTCCGCGACCGCGGCCGCGTTGCAGCCCTTGTTATTGCAGACAAACACCCCTCTTTCCGCCGCGGCCTGCAGGTCAATCTTGTCATAGGCCACGCCCTCGGAATGGACCATCTTCAGGCCCGGCATCTTTTCGATAAGGCCGCGGCTTACCGGGGCAATCGCGTCCGCCAGAATAATCTCCGCGTCCCCCCCGGCAGCCAGCAGTTCCCCGTCCGCCGCGCCCCTCTTGCAAAAGACAATCCCCTTCCCCCGCTTTTCAAGCTCGCCCGGCGCAAATTTTTCGTACCTGTCCCTGTTCCCGATAACCAGTATTTTCACCAGTGTCCCTCTTTCCCAAGCCTAGCACAAAACCCGCCCAGGGTGTAGTTCCCGCCGGGCAGCGGTTTTGTACCGGAAAGCGAAGAATTCGGGCGCATCCTGCTGCGCCGAACCTCCGGTTCAACGCGGCAGGACCGGGCTATCCGCTTGTATCTTTTTTGCCTCCGGCAAAAAAGGATACCGCTTCTATCCCTTGCGCTGCTGTAAAACGGCATCCCTGCCGTTTTACAGCTTTGAGTTTTTGCGGTGCAAAAACTCATGAATCGTCACAGCCGGCATCCAT
>JAIRZS010000093.1 GCA_031267115.1 Treponema sp. | reverse complement strand
GGGGCGGTTTCTTTGACCGTATCGAGGCCGGGGACGAGGTTTTCGCCAAAAAAGAAGGCGAAGCCGCGCCGGCGTCCCTTCCCGCCCCGGCCAACCCGGAACTGAGCGGCCTGCTCCGCTCCCTGCGGTAGTTCATTTAGGGCGCATCCCCGCCTGCGGCGGGGACCGGGCTATCCGCTCCAATTCCTCAGCCCGCCGCAGGCGGGCTTGCGGGATTTCCGCTTCTATCCCTTGCGCTTCACTGTACGATAAAGTTTACGCCGGGAAAAGACAGAACCACATTTTCTTTGGTATCTGGATACTACCGTCGGCCCGTTATTTTTTCCAGTTCGTCCAGGCAGTGTTCGCGCGCCGCCTCGAATATTTCCGCGGCAGCCGCTTCGTTTTGCCGCCCTTTGACCGCCGCGGCAAGGGGGAGCAGGGTGGTAAGGACAAGCGAGGCCTTTTCAGGAAGCTCCGCGAGGCGGCGGGCGATATTTCCCGAAAGGGGGGGCAGGGCCTTGATATCTTCCCGGTACTGTTCAAGAAAGGAAGCCGCACCGGTCGAGGCTTTGCCCGGGGAAAAGAGCCGCAGCGAGCGGGACGCGTAGCCGCCCTTCGGCCCGGCGCGCAGGGAAACCGGAGCCCCGAGGCCGGGCGCGGCCTGTATTGACGCGGAGAGTTTTCCGGCCTTTGCCTCAAGGGCTTCCCGGTAGCCGCGCAGTACCGGCGTCTCGTAATACCAGGAACAGCCTGTAAAAGCCTTTTCCAGCAGGGCGCTCCGGTAAAGAAACGCTGAAAATTCCGCCTCGAGAGGGTCAAGGCGGTTCTGCCGCAGTGCGAAACAGGGGCTGAGGTAAGTTCCCCGCGCATAGCACATCCCCAAAGGATAGGAAAAATCTGCGCCGTAAAGTTCGATTTCCCCGGCCCCGAGATATTCGGCAAGGGAAAGGGCGGCGTAGGTTACATTGGCCCCGGAAGTGTCCAGTTCCGGGAAGGGCCGCCAGAAGCGCGAGATGTAGCGGGTCAGGGGGTGGCCGCCCGAAAAGAAGCGCGTGTTTTCCGCGAGCGGGGCGAGCAGGGGGGTGCTTGCCAGATCCAGAAACAGGGGTATGTCCGGGGGAAGGGCCGGGCCTTCTTTCCGGGAGATCCCCATAAAGTGGTAATAGCTGATATGCTGGCAGTCAATAGAAATTACCGCGTCCGGCTTAAGGCCGTTTTTGAGCAGCGCGGGCAGGGCGGTGTCTACGCTGATAATAAAACAACCCCGCCTTTTTTTTGAGCCGTATTCCGCAAGGCGCGGAAGCTGCAAGTCGAGCGAGGGCCCCGCAGCGCAGATAACCGCTTTTTTGACCGGCGCGAGGGCCGGGGCGCTTTTTTCCGCGGGAAACATATTTCTGATAATGTTGGAGAACCAGCGCTTTCCGAAGTGGGCCTGCACGGAATAGTCCAGGGAAAGGCGGTCTATAGCCCTCTTTATCGCCTCCCCCGCCCGCCCGAAGGATTCGTTTTC
Source organism: Treponema sp. (assembly GCA_031267115.1). GTDB lineage: Bacteria > Spirochaetota > Spirochaetia > Treponematales > Breznakiellaceae > JAIRRR01. Next base: position 10,184 of record JAIRZS010000093.1, on the reverse strand, counting down.
CTGTTCGACTCTCTGCCTGAGCGGGATAACCCGTATCCCCCCGTACAGCGCGGGCTTCCAGGTTTCGAGTATATGGCGCTCCAAAGTTTCGCCGTCGCAGTCCACAAGCAGGGTAAAGCGGGGATCGTTAAAGAGGCGGATATACTCGCGGGAAGCCAGGAGTTCCGCGACGCCGTGTATGTCATAATCAATGACCAGGACCTGGCATACGCCTTCCCGCTCAAGAGCCGCTTCAGGGTAATAGCCGCCGCCAAGGCCCAGAAAGACAAGGCAGCCCGCCGGGGAAGCCGAGGCTTCCACAAGCCGATCCCCCTCGCGGCGGGGGTCCACCAGCGAATGCAGGGCATGCGCCGCCCCGGCCGCGTCAACCAGGGCGGGGACCGGCTCCCCGGCCCGTGATTCGAGGAAGACGTAGCGGCCCAGGGTTGTTTGGGCGGCGCTCAGGCGGGAACACAGGGCGCTTTGGCGCTGGCTTAGGGCCAGCAGATTCCGTTCAAAGAGGGTCTTATCCATCCCGGCCTCCGCAGCCTCCGGCGAGCAGTTTTATTTCCTCCGCAAGCAGCCGCCCGCTTTCGCCATTATATTCGCGCTGGCCGTCCGGCAGCAAAAGGGGGGCGAGGCCGGCAAAGACGCGTTCCGGGGCCCCGCCCTTTTCCAGGGCCGCGAGCAGGATGTCCGCCCCGTCCTGTGCAGGGCTGGGGCTTTTCACGGGCCGGGAGAGGACGCGGAAGGCGGGCTTGGGGCCGGGCTTTGGCTGTTTCCTGTTCCGGGCCGGCCCTTCGGCCTTTAAAGCCTTGAAGACCGGGTTGTTGTTTCCAAGGGAACGGAGCCGTCCGGGATAACGGGCGATTTCATCCCTAAACCATTCGGCGTATATTTTCTGGCTCCCCGACGCGTTTATTGACGCGGCCCGGAAAAATTCCCCGGAGTACCGGGGGCTGAGTCTGGAGGAGACTTCTTCCTGGAAACGGTCGAAAGCGTAGGGCCGGGCGTGGGTTCTGATATCCTGCTGGGAGAGGTCCATCCCGGCAAAGGCGATCCTGCCGTCGGTCAGGAAAAGGGCCAGGTCAAGGGCCGTGGCACTGACCGTGCCGCGCTGGGGCAGGCTTATGTGCGGGATGCCAAGCTCTTTCAGCACCAGTTCCTGCCAGAAACTCCCGTCGCTTAGGGGGAGCAGGGGGCAGCCCCCGCACTGGCTGGGCATGGCGGCGCTGAGGGAAAAGGCAATGGCCGGTTTTTCCCCGGCGCGTAATGTTTCGTACAGGTGGAAAAGCGCCCAGCCGCCGCCGTCGGTACTGACCACAAGATCGGCGGCAAGGCCCCGCTTACGGAGGGCGGCTGCAGAGGAAGACGCGGCGAGCAGGAAGCCCCCGCCCGCGAGTATTTCGCGGACAGCCCCCGCGCTTTCCTCAAGGGAAGGCCCCGCGCCGGTGATGACCCAGGGGATTCCGCGCCCTCTTAATTCCGTAAAGTCGGCGATTTCCCTTATAAGGCGCAGATTTCTGAAAAAGTTTTTGAACCACCTCTTGCCAAAGCCTTTCGCGGTGCGGGTATTCGCGTCGACACGCTTTACGAATTCCGCTGCTTTTCTCAAAAGCCGCAGGTAATCCTCGCCGTAGGAAGCCATTGCCGGCCGCCATTCGATAATCCGCGCCTCGCGCGCGTAAATATCAGGAATCTCCTGTTCCAGGAAGGCCCCCAGGTCCGTCCCCAAAGCGGGAGACCAGGCTGCCGCCCCCGGGGCGGTTTCTTCCTGTTTTTTTGCCAGAAAAGGCGAAATGTGGATGGCGATAATCTTGCTTTTGGGGAATATCTTCCGCAAAACCGGGATGATATAGCCCAGGCCGGGTTCGATTAATAGGAAAAAAAGGATTTCGCCGGATAAATTCAGGGAACGGATATAATTTTCCGCTTCGGAAAGGGGATCGTAGCGGGAATGCAGGGTTTTCTCCCCAATCCTGACCGTTAGAACCCCGCTTTTGCTCGCAAAAAGCTCCTCTTCCATCGTGATGAAAGGCTAAAACCTCACACCAGACCCAGGTCTTCAAAGAGTTTTTTGTATGTATCAAAATATTCGGATTTGGCGAATTCTTCGATTTTTTCCTCGGGCAGGGATTCCAGCAACTGGTCCATATAGGCCAGCACGGACTTGAGTTCTTCCCTTAATTTTTCCGGCACATTGGCAAGGGCGCTGCCGGCGGGAACGACTGCCTCCGCCTCTATAACCGGCTGGGCCGCTTCCGGTGTTTCAGTTTCAATGGTAAATTCATCGAATTCCGGGGACAGCGGCCCGTCTTCCAGCGGCAATTCGGCAGATAGTTCTTCTTCCGCTTCCGGCGCGGGTTCGGCGGGGACTTCCGCGTCCGGAATATCTTCCGGCATTTCAGCTTCGGTTTCAATCAAAAAATCGTCAAAATCTACGGGCAGCGGTTCGTCTCCGTCTTCTAACGGCAATTCAATAACCGGTTCTTCTTCCGCTTCCAGTACGGGTTCGGCGGGGATTTCCGTGTCAAGAATGTCTTCCGGCACTTCAGCTTCGGTTTCAATCGAAAAATCACCGATATCCATGGGCAGAGATTCATCTTCGCCATCTAACGGCAATTCAATAACCGGTTCTTCTTCCGCTTCCAGTACGGGTTCGGCGGAAACTTCCGCATCCTGAATATCCTCCAGCGCTTCAATGGAAAAATCGCCGAACTCCGCAGGGAGCGATTCGTCTTCCGGCGGCAGTTCAACAGCCGGTTCCTCGTCAAGGACAATATCCGGCAGCGCCTCCTCTTCGGCGGAATCCTGCTCCGCAGGGGTAAGGTCCTCTATGTTAAGGGTTTCTTCATCAAGAGCTTCAAAAGGTTCTTCCGTAAAATCAAATTCAACCGGTTCTTCCCCGCCTTCCGTGTCCGCCGGAATATCTATTGTTATATCATCTTCCGCAGCGGGGACGGCGGCGTCGAATTCCGCGTCAAGGTCCAGGCTGATTTCGGGAATTTCAATATCGGCGGCCAATATGTCCTCATCCGGTTCCGGTCCCAGGTCGAAGACGGAATCCGGCCCGGCGCTTTTTCCGGTATCAACGCCGGCGGAAATATCCCCGCCGGTAAGTCCCGCATCCAGTATATCTTCTTCGGAGAGGATGGCGGCGTCAAAGATATCTTCTTCCTCAAGAGAGTCTTCGGCGCGGGGCGGCAGTTCGGGGGCTTTTTCTTCATAGCCTTCGGGGATAAGCTGGGCAAAACTGTCGTCGGCCAATGTACCGGACAGTGCCGAAGCTTTTTCCTCATCATCTTCGGGGGGGAAATCCAGGGATAAATTCGCGTCAAGGTCGAGATCGCTGGTTTCGCTGTCCGGGATAATCCCGCCGTCAAGCGGTAATTCAATATCCTGCGGCAGAATTTCCGTATCAACAAGCCCGCTTGTTATATCCGTGATATCCGCGCCGGTATCGTCCGGAAGTTCCAGCGATAATTCGCCGGTATCCAGGACCGGCGCGGCGCTTTCCCCGGCGAGATCCTCCTCGGCCAGGGACAGAACATCGGAATCCTCTATGGAAAATTCGGCAGGGAGTTCCACGGAAAGTTCCGCGTCCGGATCTGCGGCAAAATCCCCGGGCAAGCCGGGAATATCCCCGGCGGCCCCTGCTTCCTCAAAAGGGCTTGCTTCCGCCCCTTCACCGGATTCAGGCCCAACTTCAACAGAGGCCGGCAGCGCCCCGTCCTGGGCTTCCGCAATCCCCTCATCCCCGCCGCTTTCGGCTTCCCCGGTAAAAGAAGCGGTATTGATGATATTGTCCATCTCGGCCCCGGTAAGGGCTATCTTTTCGTCGTCCGCCTCGTCAAAGAAACCGCCCGGAGCCTGGCTGCCGGTTTCTCCCTGGGGAATCTCGCCCCTGGTTGCGGCAATCTCCTTCTTCAGCCCGGCCAATTCGGATTTTATCGAGGAAAGCTCATTGACAATCCGGAACAAAAGCTGGGTGGAAACTTTGGAATCCCCTTCGGTCCCGGCCTCTTCGGGCCGGGGGGCTTCGGCTGCCGGGCCGTCTTCCCGCGGCTCCTCTTCCGGGATTTCCGGAAAATCCGCGCTGTCCCCAAAGTCGATCTCAAAATCGTCGATAGTTTCGGAGGATTCGGATTCCGGGGGGGCGGCCTGGCCGGAACTTTCTTCAGGAAAACCGTTGGCAATATCCTCGAAATTCAGATCTTCATCATTTAAACCGTCATCGTTCAAATCACCATCGTTTAAATCATCATGGTTCAAATCACCATCTATACCGGGATTAATTTCCTCAAAGCTTATTTCCGCGCCGCCCGCCGGGGTGTCCTCCGTGCCTGTTCCGGGTTCGCTAAAGGTCCCGAAATCCATAGTTTCGCCGGTTTCCGTATCCGCCGGGATGTCAATATCAATGAACATATCCTCTTCCCCGGCATCCCCGTCTTCGGTAGTCTCGAAACCCATACCGTCGTCAAAGGCATCGTTATCTTCCGGGTTTTCATAGCCTAAGCCGCCGCCACCGGACTCCCCGGCGTCTTCCGCCCCGGGAAAATCCGCAAAATCCGGGAGTTTGCCGTTTGCGGAAAGGGAAAAATCCCTGGACAGATCGAGGGAAATTTCGTCGTCTTCGTTGCCGGAAGCGCCCTGGAACTCTTCCGAAATATCCTGGGGGCCGCTTTTTACCCAAACACCGTATTCATCCAGCTCTTCGGACGAACCAATCGCGCTTCTATCATCGTATATCGACGGATTTTTTTCATTTTCCATGAATTGCTCCCGCTTATGCACATGAGTTACCCTTCATTATCGGCAGAAAAATGCTGAACTTCACTTAATGTTAGTTCATGGATTTTGATATTGTCAATGGAGAGGGCAAGGGATAATTCCGCGGGCACAATTATAGTAAAAGAAAAGCGCGAATCTGCCGTTAATAGGGTAATGCGGCTGCTAAAATATCTCTTTCCCCTTTGGGCGGCTATTCTTGTCTATTCCCTTCTCTCCTTTTTATACGGCCCTGCGGGTTTTTCCGCCTACGAGGGGCTTAAGGCGGAGCGGGACAAGCAGATGGCCAATCTTGAGTCCCTTAAAAATATTACCAGGGAGCTTGAAGGGGATAGGGACGCCTTGCTTTATGACAGGGATTCTATCGCGGTGCAAGCCCGGGAACTGGGTTACGGCACGGATGACGAGCGCTTTGTCCGCATAGTCGGGCTTTCCAAAAATATGCGCCGCCAGTATTGGGCGGGAGACGCCATGGAGGCGCGGCCCCCGGAAGCAATGGACGAAAAAACCATCAGGACAGTTTCCCTTATAACCGGCGCTGTTATTCTGGGGTTTATCCTTTTTGTCCAGGTTTTGCGTATGCTTGTTTGATACGGAACAGGGCGGCGTTATCTGATTGTTTTTACCCACGCCGATTCCCTGGCGGAATTGGGTACCAGCTCCAAAACTTTCTGGCCCTCGTAACGGGCGGCGGTGATTATCTGTATCCCCCTTAGAACGGCCCCGTTGTCGTAAAGCAGGAATTCCCAGCGCATGGGTTCGGCTTCGGCTGTGAGAATCCTGGCTACCGGATAGGGCAGGGGATGGTAGTAACGTTCCTGGTTTGCCGAATTCTGGGTGACGTACAGGGTATTATCAGCTATGGTGTAGATTAGTTCCATTTGGACACCCGACGAGAGTACCGCGCTGCCCCTGCCGCCCCGCTGCAGCCGGGCTATTTCGATCCCCTGATCCCCCCTCCAGGTACCGATGATTTTCTGCTCGTTTATCTGCTCCGCCGCAGGTTCCTGCGAGACGTAGGCTGCGTTTCCCGGAACGGAAGACAGGGTTTCCGTCGGAGCGCCGGAGGCCAGGATGGATTCCATAAAAGCGCGGGATCTGAGTATCAGTTCCCCGGTGGTCCTGTAGGCGGAGCTGAACGAAGATATTTCCCCGCTCCGTATATCGCCGACCGTTACCCTTACATATCTGGTGTTATGGTCAAAAACCACCTGGGCGGAAAAAGTAAAATCCGGGATAATTCCCGTTCCGGCAAACCCCTCATCTTCTTCGGAATAGGCCCGGAGGTCCTGGTTGTCCGGATAGATCAGGGTTCCCAGGTTGCCAAGGTAGGATTGAAACAGCGTTTTGATGATTTGAGATTCCTGGGGGCCAAGGCCTTCGAAGCTGAAAGCGTCCACCCTGATTACAGGCTTCCTGTTCTGCGCGGAAACGGGCAGAATCAAAAAGAGGCTTATTATTAATCCAAGCAAAATCCTTTTCATTGTTCATTGGCCTTGTCCCCTGCGGGGGCCGTACCTAAACGCCCCTGAAGAACAAACCTGGCCGCGCGTCCTCCTTCTCTTACAAGGTTTATACATTAACCGGGTTATTTCAATAGATTCCGTATGTTTTTGGCCGAAAAATACCGCGGGCAGGATAAACGCATAGGAAAAGGGATCGTAACTATTCAGCCGGGGGCTAAAAGCCCCATACGGGACGCGCAAGGGATTGGAGCGGTATCCTTTTTTGCCGCAGGCAAAAAAGATACAAGCGTAAAGCCCGGTCCGGCGTAGCCGGATGCGCCCAAAAACAAAGAAAACTGCCGCGTATAACAAACTCCTAGCTGAGGCCCCGGCGGAATTCGCGGGAGATCTCGCGTTTCAGATCGCGATCGCGTATGTCGGCGCGTTTGTCGTAGGTTTTTTTGCCCTTGCAAAGGCCCAGCTCGACTTTGACCCGGCTGTTCTTGAAATAAAACGACAGGGGGATGAGGGTGTAGCCTTTTTCATCGACCCGCCGGGCGATGCGTTTTATTTCCTCCCTGTGCAGGAGGAGTTTTTTTGCCCTGCCGGGGACGTGGTTGAAGATCGAGGAAAAGGGGTTTTCCGCGACTATGAGGGAGCGCAGCCAGATTTCGCCCTTGATAACTTCGGCCCACGCGTCCGGGAACGAAATTTTGCCGTCCCGGAATGACTTAACCTCGGTCCCCATAAGCTCGATGCCGCATTCAAACCTGTCGTCGACAGCGTAGTCGAACCGGGCCTTGCGGTTTACCGCGATGATCTTGACCCCCTCTTTGCCGCTCACCTGCCGCCCCCTTCCGGCGAAGGGGCCTTGGGGGCGATGACCGGCCTAAAGCCCACGAAAGGCGAGCGGGTATCCGGCGGCAGGGACGCCCTGGTCGCCGCGCCTGCCTGATCCGCGCTGTTGATCCAGGCGCCGCCCCGGACGGACCGTTCCGGCGCGTCTTCCCGGAGGTATTCCGCCTTTTCGGGGAAAAAATCGAGCGGGGCGTAGGCGTCCGCGCACCATTCCCAGAGCCCGCCGATCATGTCCAGGGGCAGGGGCGTCCGGGAGCCGCCCTCCTGCCCGGAAGCGCCCGCGCCATTGGCCAGGCGGGCGGCGTACTCCCATTCGGCCTCGGTGGGCAGCCTGGCTTCCCAGCCGGCCATTTCCGGGGGAAGCCGCCCGCTGAGCCACTCGCAGTAGGCCGCGGCCGCGTAATAGGAGATGTTCCCCGCGCTTTCCCTGGGCCCGCCTGTGTAGTCCCCCTCGTAGGAATCTTCCCCGCCGCTTTCTCCCCATTCGGGGGCTTCCCGGACAAAGGCCTCCCATGAGGCGCGGCCAAGTTCGGAACGGGCTATGCGGAAATCCCCTACGGCAAGCCGCCGGGGAAAGATCCCGCCCGCGGCGAATTCCCCGCCGCGCACGTCAAGGAAGGCAATGCCCGCGATTTCCCCGCCGGGCCCGAAGCCGCCGCCCCCCGATTCACCGCTTTCCGCGATTTCCGCGGCAGCCGCGAGGGTTTCCCGGTACCAGGCCGATTGCCTGAGCGCGGAGGAGGCGGGTTCGGGAAGCAGTGCGGCAAGCCAGGCGGCTGAACCGGGATTGTCCGAAAGAAAAGCCAGGGCTTCCCTGGCGGAACGTACCAGGGTAATCGGGGAAGGGGAGAGGCCGCCGTTTTCCGCGAGGAATTCCGCGCGTATAAGGTCCCGCAGGCCCGCCCTGGTAACCGTGTAGCGGAGCGAGGACGCGAGTATGTTTTCCGTTTCGGCGTGGGCCGCGGGATCGGCGCTCGCGGGCCCCGCGCGGTAGGCGGCCTCCGAAAGGCTCAAGGGGGCCTGCCAGACGGCGCCCGGCTCGCCCGCAAAGGACCATTCCGCGGCCTCCCTTGCGCCGATACGCAGGGCTTCCAGGGGGTCATCTGCGGCAAGCTCCCCCCGTATGCTTACCCTGGGCGGGGAAAACCGGGAGGCAAAGACCTGGGCGGGGAAGGTGTATTCCGTTTTATAGGGGCTAAAGCCCGGCAGAACTATTTCTACGGAACGGGTCCCCCGGGGGATAAAGACAGTATCCGGGGTTGTGGCCAGGTACACGCCGTCAATACGGACAGCCGCGCCCCGGGGCTCGGAATCGAAACTTGCCCTGCTCCCGGGCCGGGCAAGGCCGGGGTAGACGAGGATAAAAAAGAGAACCAAAAAAATGGCCAGCGAATAAATATAGGCCAGGTACACCCCGGGCCGGATACCGAATACAGGCTTTAGTTTTACCTCGTCCCCGTCCTGATCTTTCGCCCGCGCTTCCGCGTTCCGGTCTTCACGTTTTGTTTTCCCCATTCCAGCCCCTGTCTGTCTATACTACCTATATATTATTTAAGTGAGTCCAATCAAAAAAAAAGAGTCCGCAAATTACGCGAATTAACGCTAATATCTGAATAATTCGCGAAAATTAGCGTTCATTCGCGGACCCTGATATTCTCCATCGAAATCACGTTAATTAATTGAGGCTGTTCCAAAATGTCAGATTTTGGAACAGCTTCCCTAGATTTAGTGGAAAAACCGGGCCGGACTTTAGGCCGATTTGACCGGTTTTTCCAAGAGCTTGTCCAAAACCAACCGGGTTTTGGAACAAGCTCAATTATCATTCATATTGGCCGGCCGCGTAAAGCAGGAAGATAGCCTGGGTGCCAAGGTCTTCGGCGCCCGAAAGCGCCGGTTCGAACACGGCGTCCTCGACAGAACCCGGTTTCCCCAGCGAGGCCGCGGCTTTTACCGCGCTTTCAAGCTTGTCACGGCCCATCTTTGAAAGAATCGTATAGAGCTGCCGGGCCAGTTCAAGGCCGGGCAGCTTCAGGCCCATTTCGTCAGATGAATCCAGCGCTATGCCTATATCTTTGATAAAGTGCTTTACAAAAAAACCGGGCTTAAAATCGCCCTTGAGCATACGGGGCGCCAGGTTGGAGAGGCTCCAGCTTCCCGCCGCCCCGGACTCGATGCTCTTGAGCATGGTCCGGGGGTCCAGCCCGGCCTTAAGCCCGTAAACCAGGGCTTCCGTTACGGCCAGCATGGAGGCGGCGATAGCTATCTGGTTGCTCATCTTGCAGTGCTGCCCCGCGCCGGGCCCGCCCTGCAATACGATATTCTTCCCCATGCGCCGGAAAACCGGGAGCGCCCGGTCAAAGGCCTTTTCATCCCCGCCGGCCATAATGGAAAGCGCCGCGTTTTTCGCCCCCAGGTCCCCGCCCGATACCGGGGCGTCAAGGCTCGACATGCCCGCGGCATCGGCCTTCCCGGCGATCTCCCGCGCCAGGGCGGGGCTTGAGGTAGTCATATCGATCAGCAGGGCCCCCGGCCCGGCCCGCTCTACAATACCCCCCGGCGCGAGGTAGATTTCTTCGACATCCCTGGGATAGCCCACCATGCTGATAACCACGCCGGCCCCGGACGCCGCTTCCCCCGGGCTATCCGCCCACCGCGCGCCCCTTTCAACAAGCCCCGCCGCCTTTTCCTTCGTGCGGTTATAAACGGCCAGCGGGTAGCCCGCTTCAAGAAGATGGGAAGCCATGCTGCGGCCCATAACGCCTGTCCCGATAAACGCGATTTTCTCCATTTCTGTTTCTGTTTCCGTTTCCATAACGGTCAAAGCATAACCCGGATGCGGGTTTTTTTAAAGTCCCCGCGTAAAGAATCACGTAAAGATATACCGCTGTTTTTTCACCGCAAAGTCGAATAAGTAAAAGAAGTAGAAGAAGTAAGGAATAGTAAATAAGGGCAAAGTAACCACGAACTACGCCAACACCACAAACTTTTGCGCCGATAGCCCTGATTCTGCCTGGGAAGGGGGGCCTGTTACCGAACCACGGGCGCGTAACGCGGCAGGCCGCCGTCCGGCCCCCCTGCGCTCCGGCCCCGCCCGCGTGTCCTCCGCTACCCCCC
>JAIRZS010000073.1 GCA_031267115.1 Treponema sp. | reverse complement strand
GAAAGCGAACCGCGATACGCGAGCGGGGAACCTCAAGAACCCGCTTGCGCGGGGGAGGGGGTCGGAGAGCGGGGCATAGGTACAGCAGGTCATACGGGAACATTCAGACCGGAGGTCTGCGAGGACTCATGGCCTCTGGAGAAAAGAGCCGCCGACGGACGAGGCGGGGTACAAATTAACCGGGCTTTCATCTCAGCCTTGAGGGTGAAAGAGGCCAACACCGGGGAGCGGCGGCAGGACGAAAAGAAAGGCGATCTGCCAGTACCGCCGAATGAAGGAACACGAAATGAGGGGGGAAGGGCCATGAGTAGTCGTAGTGTAGTCATAGTACTGATGAAGCGGGGGAAAAGAACCGAAGGGACCCTGACCTAAGCAAAGAGGGAAGGGCTACACCGGGGAAAAGAACCGATGGGAGGAAACACCAAGGACACACCGGGGTCAGGAAGGTGTCAACGAAATAACGTCGGATAGCGAGAACGGTTCTGGAAACAGGACCAACGGGTAGTTCCAGGAGTGACAGAATGAAAAAGGCGCACTCGGAGCTAAGCGAAACTTTAACCAGAGGAACCGGATGCCGCGGACCTGCGGTCCGAAAATTGGGCACGTCCGGGTCTGTGGGGGTTCCGGGTGGGTGACCGCCCGGTTCTACCCGGCCCTCTACATGCTGACGATGCATTATTGTAATGGAACAGGAGTATATTTCAACGGTTCTACCGGTTGAAATTGCTGACTAAATTGGCTGTTTATTGTGTGGGATGCGGATTCTATTTTATCAAAGAGTCTTAGAGGCGTATCCAATCTGGCCATAGGAGCGAAACTGAGATGCGGACTCCCCGTATTGTAACTACTGCGCATAACATCGCGGCCTGGAGAACTGCTCAAATCAGTTTTATTGCTTCTAATCATTGCGTCGATAATATACTCTTCCCCAGTCTCTTCGATGCTGCGGGAATTATTACTAACTGTGAAGTACCAGAAAATACTGACATTACTGAGCGGGCTATTTTCCAATGGGATATTTTCAACAGCAACAGGACCGGTAATTAAACTGCCCGGAAACTGGCTGTTTATCAGATTAACAGTTTCCCGTTTGGTCATAAACCGAAAACCCTGATTGTCGTTTTTATTCAAACCTGGAATTGGCCCGGCGGTTAGTGTTACAAATTCTTCACTGCCAATTCCAGCAGAAGACTTGACATAGGCATACATCAAGGTTTGACCACTACCATCAACAACCGACAATAAATATGACAAAGGAGCGCCATTGTCAGCCAGATATATCAATATTGGCGTTTCTATTTTCGCGGTGAGCAATGCGGGGTCTTCACTATAAACGTAGTATGACGGATCGAGCGCCCCCATATTCAAGGCATAATCGGCCGCTTTTACAAGAACTTCCTGCTCTGACAAAATTCCGGGCATGGGGCGTTCATTACCGGCAATAGCCCCTAATGCCATACGGGAATGTAATATATCCCATTTCCTTTCAAAAGTACCGCCGCTATTGGCTGTCTTAACCAGGCCATTACAACTTGTACTAAAAAATAATGTTAAAAGACAAAACGAAAATAGCCTCATAACCAATCTCCCGATGCAATTGGTATGTTCAAGTACAGAGACAATTACAGGGAATTAAAGGAGAAACTACCACGAAGCCGAAAAAGAATGCGTGAAAGCGCTGACTTCCTTTCCTTCTTATACTTCTTATACTTCTTTTACTTATTCGACTTCGCGATAAAATTCCAGAACATATTTTCCAGTATACTCAATCCCCTAAAGCCCCTTCGGCCTGCCCAGTATCTCGGCCAGGACCACCGCCCGCTTGAGCGGGGGCAGGTAGTCCAGCCTTTCCGGGAAACCGGCGCGCCCCGCAAGGCGGGCCTTGCCCCGGCCGGCGTATTGGGCCCCGCCGCCGGGCGGCAGCCCGCTTTCCGGCGCGGGGAAATACGGCCTTTCCGGCTCCGGGTTTTCCGCGCCGGATGCCGGGGCTGCGGCCAGGGTCGAAAACGGCCCGGAATCCGGGGCCGAAGGCAGGGCCGGGAAAAAACCGGAGTCCGGGGCGGAAAGGGGCGCGGAAAAGGGGACGGAAACCGGGCGCGGCGCGGCAGTCTGGGCCGGAAGCGCCGGGGCCGCCGGCTTTTCATCGTCGTCAACCGAAAGGTTCCAGGCCGAAAACGCCTCGTCTTCGTCTTCCCCGTAGTCCCGGTAGGCCGCCGCTTCAAGCCGTTCCGGCGGTTGTTCCCGGTAAACAGCCGTTTCTGGCCGCTCCTCCGCCCGCCCCCGCCGCCGCTTCCCGGATTTGCCGATAAACAGGCGCGCGATCTGGACCGCGATGGCAATGCCGATAATAACGGCATACGGGAGATTTTCGAGAATAGAATCCATCTCAGGCGTCCGGGCCGCCGGGGCCGCCCGCGGGGGAATTCCCTATAGAGGACCGCATGTCCGTGTCGGCCTGAATATTCTTGAGCCGGTAGTAATCCATCACGCCCAGGCGGCCGTTCCTGAACGCGTCGGCAATAGCCAGGGGAACCTCGGCCTCCGCCAGCACAACCTTGGCCCGGTTCTCCTGGACAAGGGCGATCATCTCCTGTTCCTGGGCCTGGGCCGCCGCCCGCCGCTTCTCCGCCTCGGCCTGGAAACGGCGCTTGTCCGCCTCGGCCTGGTCCGCCTGGAGCTTGGCGCCCACATTCGCGCCCACGTCGATGTCGGCAATGTCAATGGAAAGAATCTCAAAAGCGGTGCCCGCGTCCAGGCCCTTGTCCAGAACCCGCTTGGAAATGGTATCGGGATTTTCCAGGACAGCCTTGTATGATTCCGAGGACCCGATAGTAGTTACAATCCCCTCGCCGACCCGCGCGATAATAGTCTCCTCCGTCGCGCCGCCGACAAGCCGCTCGATATTCGCCCGCACGGTAACCCGCGCCTTAACCTGGAGCTGGATGCCGTCCTTCGCCACCGCGTCAATCGTATGCTTCCCCTTGGAGGAATCCGGGCAGTCGATCACCTTGGGGTTGACGCTGGTACGCACAGCCTCAAGCACGTCCCGCCCGGCCAGGTCAATAGCCGCGGCCCGCTGGAAGGGCAGGGGTATATTGGCCTTGTTGGCCGCAACCAGGGCGCGGCTTACTTTCATCACGTCGCCCCGGGCAAGAAAGTGCGTTTCCAGCATATCCGACGCCACATCGATCCCCGCCTTGGTGAGCATGATCCGCGAATCCACGATAACCGCCGGGTTTACGTGGCGCAGCCACATCCCGATAAGCTTTCCCATCCCCACATAGGCCCCGGACAGGAGCGCCCTGAACCAAAGCCCGAAAAAGCGGAAAAACAGCAGCAGAAACCCGAGCGCGACGATGCCTATCACCACGTACAAAATAATAAAACCTGTCATCATACCTCCAAAAGTATTGAATTCGTTAATATGGGGGGGCCACTTACCGTACGGCGGCCCGGTCAATGCAGGCCGTCCTGGCCCCCCCTGCGGCCGGGCCACGGTCCCGGCCTACCCCCCGCGTGATAAACCCCGCGCCGGGTGCGGGGGGGTAGCGTAATACACGCCGCGAAGGCGGCGGGTATGGAGCGCAGGGGGGCCGGAAAACGGCCCGGAACCGTGCCGCCCGCCCACTGGTAACAGGCCCCCCGCCTAGGCTTTCCCGCAGGGGCGTACCACGATCCTGCTCCCGTAGACGCGGGCAACCTCGACCGGCTCCCCGGCTTCGATAAACACGCCGTCGCCCTCTACCCGGTAGATACGGCCCTCTATTTCGGCTGTCCCCGACGGCCTGAGGGTGGAGGCGGCGACTCCCCGCTTGCCGGCAAGGGCGGCGTAGTCTTCTTCCCCGGCTGCGCCCGGAGAACTATCGGGGCTGTACGCGGTCTCCGTGATGCGGGTTTTGAGCGTAAGCCCGTCGAACAGCCGTATCCTGGGTCCCAGGAGGGCGATTACCGCGATTCCCCCGACTGCGGCGAAAAGCGAGAAGACCACCACGACGGCGTTTCTGCCCAGAAGCTCCCACTCCCAGTCGGCGCGGGGGATGACGAAATCCTGCATGGAAAAGAGCAGGGAAAGCCCGATAAGGATTATGCCGGAGATGCCCATGACCCCGAAACCGGGGAGTACGAATATCTCTATCGCGAGGCAGGCGACCCCCATGAGGAAAAGGACGATTTCGAGGGAGTCCACGCGCCCCAGGAGCGCCCCGGAACCGAATACGGTGATAAAGGCAAGGGCCGCCACTACCCCCGGGATGCCGAAGCCGGGGGTGTTGAGTTCCAGGAAGACCATTACCAGCCCGAGGATGATAAGGACGGCCTGGGCCGGGCCGGATGTGAGGAAGGCGATGATGCCGTCGGCGATGCCGGGGCTGCTTTCCCCCGCTGTTTCCGCCGCGCCTATGGCCGCGAAAAGGGAATCCCGGTCATCGGCAAGCCCGGCAAGGCCGTAACGGTTCGCCTCGCCGCTGGTAAGGGAGAGGAGCTTGCCCGGCGGGGAGATGATCGCGCGGCGCTCTACCCTGGCAGCCCCCTGCTCCGGCCCTTCCGCCGCCGGTTTTTCCGATTCCAGCCTTTCCAGTTCGCCCAGGGTAAGGACCCTGGTCTGGCCGTCAACCAGGGCTTCCCAGAGTTCCACATCGTAGTCCACCATAGCCAGGGCTATGCCCGCGGGGTAGCCGTTCCGTTCGGCCAGGGCGGCCATCTGGGAACGGACCGCGGCCACGGTCTTTTCGCCGGCGGAATCCGCGCTGCCGTTCGCGCCCGCGACTACCGGGGCCGCCGCGCCGATGGATGTCCCGGAGGCCATGTAAATATCGGCGCAGGCAAAGGCGATCAGCGCCCCGGCGGACCAGCTAACGCCCATCGAGCCGCTGCCGGTATTCACCCAGGCGACGGTCCGGGCGCTCTTGATTGACGTAATAAAAGAAGTTATCTGTAAAGCCGAATCTACCCGCCCGCCGAAAGTATCGATCTCGAAGATGACGAAGTCCGCGCCCCCGGCCAGGGCTTTCCCCGCCTCCCGGCGGACAAAGGCTGCCATAGAGGGATCGATATCCCCCTGTATGGGGATGAGCCAGGCGCTTTTCCCGCCGCCCGCCTGCTGCGGGTACACCGGTACGCCGGGAGGGGCCAGCCCGGCAAGCAGAAAGAGAAACGCGGCAAAGGAAAATACAGCTTTCCTGTTTGTATGTACCATTGTATAGAATATACCACATTGGGGGCGGGAGGGAAAGAGGGGCAGATTGGAAGGCCGGAGGATTGATTGGAAGGCGGGGTCCATACCCCGGAGTTTGCTCCTGGGTTCTTCATTTTATATGAGTGTCTTAATGTTTCACCTAATTTCCTCTTTTTCCTTCTCTTCTTCGACTGCGAACCTTTGGTTCGATTCGACTTTGCGGTAAAATAAATAGCCGCGAGAGCCTGCGGCATGGATGCCGCTGTTTCCGATGACAAAAATCGCCATGGATGGCGATTTTTGTCACGCGCAAGGGATTGGAGCGGTATCCTTTTTTGCCGCGGGCAAAAAAGATACAAGCGTAAAGCCCGGTCCTGCCGCGCCGGAGGCGTGGCAGGATGCGCCCAAAACCGAAAGATAAGATTTCTACGCGTTTATTCCAAGGGACGCAGGTCCCAGGGGACGCAGGGGCGCGGAGAGCGCTTTCAGGGCAAGGGGCGTCGAATACCAGCGGATCTCAGGAGGGGGCGCGGGGTCTGGCCGCGAGGGGTCCGGCGGCGGGTTTTCCCGGCATACGGCAAGAAGGCAGCGTCCGGCGGCGCTTTCAAGCTCGTACAGGAAAAAACAGAAGGGAAGCGCGGGCTCTTTTCCAAGCCCTTCCCGTTCCGCGAAAGAGGGGGAGTCCCGCATGTCCAGGACCGAAAGCCCCCTGGCCTTGAGGCAGCATTCCTTGAGGGCCCAGATCCGGTAGAAGCGGTCGATCCGGTCCGCGGTGTCCGGGGCCGCGGCTATATAGCTGTTTTCGCCGGGGGAGTAGTATCTGCGGGCAATGGCTTCCCTGTTTTTGCCGGGGGATACGTGCTGGATATCGCAGCCTACCCGGAAGGGAAGGCCGTTTGCGGGGTTTATCTCTCCGGACCAGGCGACGGCCGCTATATACCGGGAATGGGAAATGTTGAAATCCGCGTGGCGGCCGGTAAAAAAAGGCCTGCCCCCGCTTTCTACGGCAATGGCGGCCGGTTCCTGTGCGCGGCCCGGCGGTTCCGCTTTCGCCCCTGTCCCCGCCTCCGCGTCGAGCAGGGCCAGAACGCGCCGCCCTTCGGCGTGCAGCGCCCGGCCAATGTTGTTGCTGCCGGCCCGGCCCGCGTTCCCGGCGGGGTTGTTTGACACACAGGATAAACCTATATAAAATGGCTTCATAGCTTCGTATCTAATGTATAGCTGACACAAAGAGTATACCGTGAAAAAGAACCTGTTGAGAAGAGTTTTGGGGCTGCTGGCGGCCCTTGCTGTTTTTGTTCTGGCCTCCTGTAAGACCGAAGGCAGGGTTTCCCAGTATCCGCCTGTTTCCGTAACAAACCGGGCGAGATATTTTCTGCTTCCCCCTTCCGCTATTGAAAAACCGCTGGATATGCCCCAGCAGATAACCGGGCGTTACGGTGAGCAGGAATTTATCATGGACTGCTGGGTGCAGGCAAACGAACGGGGAATAACTATTGCGCTTTTTAACAGTTTCGGCACGGAGGCCGGTTACCTTGCCTTTACCGACGGGGCGGTTTCTTTCTTTTCTTCGCTGTTTCCCCCCTCTTTAAAGGCGGAATACATTGTCGCGGATTTCCAGTTCTGTTTTTACCGGGCGGATTTGCTGGCACAGGCGCTGAAAGATTCGGGGCTAAGGCTGGTTGTGGAAATGCGCGGCGGCGTTGACGGCGTTGAGGGCCTTAACGGTATTGGAGGCATTGAAGGAAGCAGCGAAGTCAGGACGGTTTTCGCGGGGAAAAACCCGGTTTTGGAAATCGTGAAGACCAACTCCTCCGTTTCTTTAAAAAATTTCCTGCGGGATTATTCCTATACCCTGCGGGGGATATTTTGATGGATGTTTTTCTTTCACCTCCCGCCGTTCTGTGCTGCGCCGGAAACAGCCGGGAATCCTTTTTTGAGGCAGCCTGCCGGGGGGATCAGGGCGGCATACAGCGGGTTGTTACATCGGGCGGCAGGGCCTTTCTCGCGGGCCGTATACCCGGAGCGCTGCCCGAGGCCCCGGAACTGCCCGGTCTTGCCGCGCCGCCTGAATATGCGGCCAATACCCGCATATTCCGCATAGCCGCGGCGGCGCTTGAAGAACTGCGCCCTTCCATTGAAAAGGTCCGGAACCTTTACGGCGCCGGGCGGGTCGGGGTATGCCTCGGCTCCTGCGACAACGGCACCGAGGCGTCCGTTCCGGCGCACCGGGCTTTTTTCGCGGGGAAGGGCTTCCCGGCAAACTACGAACTCCGTTTTCAGGGGGCTTCTCTGCTTGCGGAATACATTGCCGGTATATCCGGCGTTACCGGCCCGGCGCTTACTGTCGCTACCGCCTGCGCTTCCAGCGCCGGGGCGCTTGCCAAGGGCGCGGAATTTATCCGGGCCGGTTTCTGCGACGCGGTTATCGCCGGGGGGGCGGATATTGTCTCGGATACCGTTCTACTGGGCTTTTCGTCCCTGGAAACAGTGTCGGATACGGTTACAAACCCTTTCAGCAAAAACCGGAAGGGCATAACCCTGGGCGAGGGGGCGGCCTTTTTTGTACTGGCAAAAGACGATCCGGGCGATTCCTGCGGGATAACGCTTTTGGGGGCCGGGGAAAGCGCCGACGCCTTTCACATGACCTCCCCCCGGGAAGACGGTCTGGGCGCGGTACAGGCGATGCAGGCCGCCCTGAGCGGCGCGGGCATTGGCCCCGGCGGTATTGACTACATCAATCTCCACGGAACCGGGACCCCCCTGAACGACCGCATGGAAGCCCTGGCGGTTCAGGCCGTGTTTGGGGAAAAGCAGCCCCCGGCAAGTTCCACCAAGCCGGTCACCGGCCACACCCTGGGCGCCGCCGGGGCGCTGGAACTGGCGCTGTGCTGGATGACCCTGGCAAAAGCGCCCAGGGCTTCCGCCCAAAAAGACGGGAAGGCCGCGATACCGGCCCACTGCTGGGACGGCGAGTACGACGACGCCATGCCGCGCCTTCGGCTTGGGGAAAAATATTTCCCCGCCGGGTCTGCCCCCCGGACATGTATGAGTAATTCATTCGCCTTTGGAGGATGCAATGTCTGCCTTATCGCCGGCAAGAGGTAACGATGTTTAACTACTGCCCCTCCTGCGCTTCCCGAAATATCCGTTTCGAAAACAATAAAAAATTTTTCTGCCCGGACTGCGGTTTTGTGTATTATCAGAATACCGCCGCCGCCACAGGCTGCGTTATCAGTACCGGGAAAGGCATCCTGTTCCTGGTCCGGGGCAAGGAACCCGCCAGGGGAAAGCTGGACCTTCCCGGCGGTTTTGTCGATCCCGGGGAAGGCGCCCTGGAAGGGCTGCGCCGCGAGTGCCGGGAAGAACTGGGCTGGGACCCCGATTCTGTTCCGGGGGCCGGTTTTTCCCTTTTCGCCTCTTTTCCCAACATCTACCCCTATAAGGGAATAGCCTACAACACCTGCGATATGTTTTTTACCCTTGAAGCGCCGGAACTAAGCGAAAAGGATCTGCGCCTGGAGGAAGAGGAAATTGCCGGAATCCGCTTTATCCGCCCGGAGGATATAAACTACGGCGATCTTGCCTTCGATTCCGCCCGCCGGGCAATAAAAGCCTATATCGAGAAGCTGTATGATCACGATTAACGACGTGGCGAAACGGGCGGGTGTTTCCATTTCCACCGTCTCCAATGTACTTAACAAGAATAAATTTGTAAGCGAAGAACTAATACGGCGGGTCAGCCAGGCCGTTCAGGAACTGGAATATACCGCCAACCCTATCGCCCAGAAAATGAAATTCAAGCGCACCAAAACCATCGGCGTCATTTCCGCGGATCTTTGCGGCCTCTTTTATCCCTATATATTAAAAGGCATCTATAAAGCCTTCCATTCCAAAGGCTACCGCCTGGTTGTTATGGATACCGAGGGAATCAACGACAATATCGGCAGCGTCAAAAAACTGCGGGAAGGCATAACCAGCCTGGTAAACGACAGGGTAGACGGCATTGTCTTTTCATCCACCGTACCCGAGGAAATGGAAGCGGACATAATCAGCGACGTGATGAAGCTGTCTTCTTCCCAGATAACTACCGCCTTTGTCTGTGTTGAAAAAGACATGAGCAAGTTCGGCATCGATTCAGTATGCGCCAATTCCGTCGCGGGCGCGGATACCGCGACCACCCATCTTATCGATGTAGGATGCGAGAAGATTTGCCATATTACCGGCCCTTATTATTTTACCGTTGCCCAGGACAGGATTACCGGCTTTAAGAACGCGATGAGGCGCGGGGGCTTTGAGGTTGACGACAGCAGAATGATGGCCAACGGCGACTATACCCATAAAAGTGGTTATCTGGCCATGAAGGAACTGCTTTACAAAATGCCGAATCTTGACGGCGTTTTCGTAGCCAACGATCAGATGTCCGTAGGGGCCATGAAAGCGCTCTTTGAGGCCGGGAAGCGTATTCCCGAAGATGTAAAGGTAATCGGCTACGACGACGTTTTTATCGCCAGCGCGCTGGAACCATCCCTTTCAACCATCCATGTGCAAAAGTATATTATGGGCATGAAAGCCGCGGAACTTCTGATAGGCCAGATAGAAAACAACGCCAATCCCGGAGTCGCGGTAGAACTGACTTCAAACCTCGTGGTCAGGCGGTCCACCGTCAAAGACGCCCCCGAAGACTGGATCCTGGTAGACTGGTAGCCAATAACAATGAGAAGTTGAGGGGGGAAGCCTCCCCCTACGGCCGGGCCTCCTCCCCGGCTGCGCCGGGGAGGAGGCCCGGCCTACCCCCTCTGCGGGGGACACCCCCGCAACACCCCCGGGATTCCCGTTAAACACTAAACCGTGACCCACAATTCGGGGAATGATTATACTGTGCCGTGAATATTTACCACGAAGTCAAATCGAACCAAAGGTTCGAAGTCGAATAAGTAAAAGAAGTAGTAGGAAAGAAATATAAAAAAAGTGCCAGGCACCGTTTTTCTCGATAAAAATTTATCCAGAAATTTGGTGCCTGGCACCTTTTGCGTTCCCTGAAAAAATCAGAGCGGAGCTTTTTTAGCTCCCTTGACATCTCAAATATCCCGTAGTATGTTTATATATATGGCGATACCTCGCTGCGGGCGAGCCGTTAGGTCGGCGCCGGGCGTCTGGAATGGTATCGCCGTATTTTTTATATCTTCCAAATCAAAAACTTCGTGAATACGAAGCCGGTTTGATATACCCTTCATATATTTCATCCCTTCATTTTATCAGGGTGGGTGAAATTATCACTGAGATTAATCACAAAAATCACCCTGGAGCTTGACAGAACCCGCTAATAGAATAATAATATTTCCATGATTTTGGTAACGGCAGGACAAAAGGCAGAGTATACGCCCACAAGCTCCAAGCTCCAAGCTCCAAGCTCCAAGCTCCAAGCTCCAAGCTCCAAGCTCCAAGCTCCAAGCTCCAACTTATTGTACCACAAAACAGCTTCTTTGTCTACTTAAC
>JAIRZS010000100.1 GCA_031267115.1 Treponema sp. | reverse complement strand
CTCCCTACTGCTTTTGGGCATCAATTTATCATCCAGCAGCAGAATCATTCTCTGCGTTCCCTGGGTATGGCCGGAGAGGGATTCATCCCGCTGCCGGAAATGTCTCTGGATTATACCGTATATAATCAATATGGATGTACTGAATGCTGCGGGGCCGTTGCCGCTGGCGAAATCAAGCCAGGAGAAACCAATATTAACGCAGGTGGTCCAGTTGATAACATTGAATTATACATATTGGATAATCAGGGAAAAATAGCGCCCTGGGGTGAAACGGGTGAACTTTGTGTTGCCGGTACTGTGTTGAGCAGCGGGTATCTTAACCACGAAGAAAAAACCGCTAAGTCTTTCATAAAGAATCCATTCAGCGAGGAGGCTGGTTATGAACGGCTCTATCGGACGGGAGATTTGGCCAGGATTACGAAAGATGGGAGACTCGAAATCTTAGGCCGGGTGGATTTTCAGATCAAAATTCGAGGTTACCGGATAGAGCCAAATGAAATAGATGCCTGTATCCGGCGCTTTCCCGGAATTCTGGAATCGGTTACGGTAGCCGCCGAAATCAGGACAGGCTCAAAGCATTTGGTTTCCTACATTACCGCAGACAAGAAAATAGCCCTGTTTTCTTTACGGGATTTTGTGTCTGATTTTCTACCCCCCTACATGGTTCCCCGGTTTGTTGAGCAGCTTGATAAACTTCCTCGAAATACAAATGGTAAGATTGACCGGGCCAGCCTGCCACCGCCATCCGTTGCCGGCGGCCACCGTGTCCCGCCGGAAACCGAAACGGAGAAAAAACTCGCAAGGCTTTGGGCGATTGTTCTGGGATTGGAAGAGTCTCAAATAAGCCGGGACGCCGATTTTTTTGAATTGGGCGGTGATTCACTGCGGGCAATGGTACTTTCCATTGAAATTTCCAAGGATTTAAAGACGGATATGTCCCCGGCGATGATATTCAAATCATCCATTCTAAAAGAACAGGCCGCTGTTCTTTCCGCGCCCGAAAGTTTTAACAAGATATACGTGTATTCGGACGCCCGCGATGAAGCCCCTCTGTTTTTTGTTCATGGCGGCAATATAGGCCCTGAAGCTTATGCTCCATTGGCGGAAAAATTGCCTGCGGACAGGGCTTTTTATTGTTTTGAAAACCATAATATATACAATCCTGACGCAAGAATCGACGGTATAGTTCCGTTGGCCGGGAAGTATATAGAATTCCTTAAAACGTATGTTCCGCATGGGCCTTATACGCTGGGCGGCTGGTCCTTCGGAGGGCTCGTGGCTTTTGAAATGGCGCTTCAACTCGAAATGCGCGGAGAGACGGTGAAAAAGCTATACCTGTTGGATCCCGGTCTTGTTTGCGGTGATGAAGAAAAGCAAATACGAAAGAAGCTGTTGGATACAAATAATTACCAGGAATATCTTTCAAAGGATCCGCTTTTTGAAAGGTTCAGGAGCAGGGGACTCCTGGAGATACTTATTCAAAACAATAGAAAAATAGTGCTGGATATATGTAACTATGTCCCGGTTTCCGTCTACCGGGGAGAAGCCGTCCTTTTCAAGTCGGTAAAACCCGATCCCATAAATCCTTCCGTTTCGGCTGAAACATTTGATGTTATACGGCGGCTTCAGGTTATTGCCGGACAAAAAAAGGCCAATGGTTTTGACCGGTACGCGCCGAATCTTCGTGTTATCGAAATTCCCGAAATACATGACGGGTTTATGCAGGGAGAGGCGCTGGACACTATTGTGTCGGTTATCAGACAAGGGTGAGGTACGGGGGGCTACCGTTTATACACATCTTTTTGGGCTGACAGGCCCCGCGCTTTTTAACGTTAGCCGTAACAGATTGGTCGTGTTATAAAGTAAAATTACTGTATCCGCGTTTATTCTCTTGACACATTCCATACCCGCCATTAGGCTGATTTTAATATGAAAACAGATTATGCCGCTAAGCGGTATATAGATTACACTATTTATCCCCCCCCCCCCCAATTTTAACAAGGACTGTTGATGCGGGACCGCGGGGTCTGACGGCAGGTGAAAACACCTTATTTTCAGGTAAATACGCGGCAGAAAACATACTGGCAAACAGGTTTAACGGAAAAACAAAAAAGGGCGCGTTTTTTCAATGTTGGCTGGTTTTGGTTTGCGCGGGCGCTTTATTGGCGGGTTGCGATAAGAGTGAAGAAATTATTCCTGTGGTTCCGGTCTCCCTGCCGGCGGGAGAAGGGGAACGGAGGGATATAACCGCCCTCGCTCTGAGCGCGGACGGCGAGTATCTGTTGAGCGCCGCGGCGGACGGGTATATGCGGATATGGGAGGTCTATACCGGCGCGCAGGCGGCGCTGCTGGAGGCCGGCGGGACGGTCAGCGCGGCGGCATTCAGCCCGGACAGCGGGGAAATCGCCGTCGGCCTTGCCGAAGGCGGCATTGAGATTTGGGATACCCGGACAGATCAGCGAAAATCGCTTATTCAAACCGCGGTCCCGCCTGCGGCCCTGCGTTATACCCGGAGCGGGCAGTTGACAGCGGCGCTTGAAAGCGGAGAGTTCCTTGTTTGGGAGGATACCGACGCGCGCGCCTCCAAAGGAAGCGTTCTAGTTTCGGGGGGAATGGACCGCGCCGCCCTCGCGGGGGAATATGTCCTTTACGCGAAGGGAAAGACGGTAACCCTGGCCGGCATGGATGGCCGGGAAATACGGAGTTTTCCTGAGTTGACCGCCGACGTTACGGCTCTGGCGCTGGATGGCGGCGGGAAGCTGGCCGCCGCAGCCTGCGCGGACGGGAGCGTCGTTACCTGGAACCCGGCGGGCGGCGGAGAGTTCCGCTCGATTCAGGGATCGGGGGGCGGGAAAGCCGCGGCGCTATCTTTGAATGGAGAGAAGTTCGCGCTGTTCTCAGGCCACGATGACGGCCTTGCCCGGATGTGGAATCTGGAGAAGGGGACGGAACTGGTGCGGTACGCCGGTTTTGATAACGGTGAATGGATCAGCATCATAGCAGGAAGTGGTTATTACCGCTCTTCTCCGGAGGGGAGCAGGATGATGAGCATCCAGGTAGGGGACGAGACTTACAGCCTGGATCAGCTTTCGGCGATACTCAACCGGCCTGACAAGTTCTATGCCGCCGCCGTCGGCCTTGAGCAAAAGCCTGTCGCTTCGTTGGCCGCCAAGATGAAGAATCACCCGCCGCTTGTCGAGATTCTGGGTTCCGGGCAGTTGAACGCCGCGGGGCCGGAAACGGTACTGCGGGTCAAAATAAGCACGCAGGGCGGCGGCGCGGGGCCTATCACCCTTCACAGGAACCGGGGCGGAAAAAGCATCGTTAACGGGGTGCGGAAGATAGATGACTTCCTGGAAGGCCCCCCGGTCCGCGCTCGTGGCGAGGCGGTGTATACCGTCGCCCTTCCCGTCCCGCTTGCGCCCGGCAATAACAGGCTAGGGGTCTCGGTCTTCAACGAAACAATGGAACTAAGGTCTTCCGTGGTCTACACCGATGTAGCCAACGAGTGGCAGGGCGGGGAACAGGCGGACAAACCGGCTCTTCACGTCCTCCTTACCGCCATTCAGTCCTACAAGAACAGTGATTATGACCTCAAATATACCGTAAAAGACGCGCTGGCCCTGGAGGAACTTTTTACGGCGCAGGAAAACGGGAATCTTTATTCGGAAGTGGTAGTACACAAGTATTTTGACGCGGAGGTGACCAAAGAAAATGTTTTAAAGGTATTCCGCGATCTACAGTCCAGAATTTCGGGCGATGATTACTTCGTGTTTTTCTTCTCCGGTCACGGCGGCGTGGACGGCGGCGGGAACTTCTATTTCTATCCTTGGGATACTTCCGGGCCCAGGGCGCCCGCGAACAGTTACATCACCAAAATGGATTTGCTGGAAGGCATTGCCAATATACAGGCTTCCAGGGCGCTGATACTGCTGGATGCCTGCCAGTCCGGTCAGATGCTGGCAATGCAGACAGCTTTCGACAAGCTGCTGGAAGAAATGGGGCAAAAGGCGATTCTTACCGCCGCCATGGGGGATCAAAGCGCGATTGAAACGGATGTGTTCGAACATGGGGTATTTACCCAGTCTATTTTGGACGGCATTAACGGGGGAATCCGCGAGGGAGATCCCCGTCATATCGGGATAAAGCATCTGATAAATTTTGTCAGGACCGACGTGCCAGAGAAGATGCGGTATTTGAACAGCAGAACCGGAGCGGAGACCGCGCTGCTTAACACGCGGGTGATAAGAGCCGACAGGAAGCCTCTCGCACTGGAGGCCCCGATGCAGGAACCGCTGGGCTTTTATCCCGATGACGCCGCTTTTAACCTTATCGACCGCTACCTGGAACCCGGGGAGCTTACTATCACTTCTGTCAGCGCCGGTACGGTGATGATTCTGGAAACCGAAAAAGATAACCTGCCCATCAAGGCCGGCGCTTCCCTCGTTATCAACGATCTGCCGGAGGATACCTACGAGGTTTTGATTACCTATCAGGACAGGGAAACCGAAACTCAAACAGTTTTTATCGAAAACATGAGCAAAAAGACAGCCGCGTTCACTCACAGGATACGGGAGAGGCCGTCGTACAGGGGCTTTGAGTTTATCGAAGGCGGAACCTTTACTATGGGAAGCCCGGCATCGGAACGAGGGCGGGTCAATGACGAGACGCGGCATCAGGTAACGCTGGACAGCTTTTATATCGGTACGCGCGAGATAAGCCAGCGGGAATATGCCGCCGTTATGGGAGCGTCTCCCAGCGCCTTCAAGGGGGATACCCTGCCGGTGGAACAGGTAAGCTGGTTTGACGCGGTAAACTATTGCAACCGCCGCAGCCAAAACGAAGGGCTTACACCGGCCTACACGATTCGGGGTGTCCGGGTAAGCCGGGACCGAAGGGCCAACGGCTACCGGCTGCCCACCGAAGCGGAATGGGAATATGCCTGCCGCGCCGGGACCGGGAGCCTTTTCAGCAGCGGGAATTCTATCAATTCTTCTTACGCGGCCTATGCCGGTACAGAATCGCGGCCTGTCGGTCAGGGGCGACCAAACAACTGGGGCCTGTACGATATGCACGGCAACGTCTGGGAATGGTGCTGGGACTGGTACGGGGATTATACCGGGGACCAGCAAAATCCCGCGGGACCCGATTCGGGCAGCAAACGGGTAACCCGCGGCGGGGGTTGGTATAACGATCAGGCCGTGCTGCGTTCCGCCTACCGGGGTTCCGACTTGCCGAACGACCGCGTCAACAACATAGGTTTCCGCATTGTCCGTCCCGCAAACTAGTAATAAAAGGAAAAGTGCCGATGAAACGTTTATTTGTGATTCTGTGTTTCCTTGGACTTTGCACCGCAGCCTTCTGCCGCGGAAATGCTGACAACTCAAGCCAGAGCGAGCCTGCCTCCGGCTCTGACACCGCGCCCGCCACCGGGACTATAGACAGTTCTCTGCCTCTGGAACAGCAGCTTCAGCAGGCCCGCCGGGAGCGGCAGGAATTACAGCGGAAGCTGGAACAGGAGCAAAGCGAGCGGACAAAACTGGAAAAGGAACTGGAAACAATCCAGCAGGAGCGGCGGAAGCTGGAACAGGAAATGGAACGCCTTAACCGCCGGGAAAAAGAACTGCTGTCCGCCCTGGAACGCCAGTATTTCCAGACAGTCCTGCCCGGCATATACGGCGGGTCGTCTCCCGGCCACAAGGGTTTCGGCGTCGGCTTGGCGTGGGGAATGTACGAGCATGGATCGATTGTCCCCTACCTTCACACCATGTTCAGTATCAACTCCTGTAACTATTTTACGGCAAGCGGGTTGTGGGTATACAACGATGGCGCTTTTAGCCGCGCCCTGGTCAACGAACGCTATTCTCTGCGGTTTGGGAAAGAAAGCGCGTTTTCGTTTGTCCTCCACAACAGCAATGTTTTTTATCTGGACGATACGGCAAACGTCGGAGGCGTTGTGTCTGGGGATCTGAAATTCTATGGCTCTATTGGTTCCTACATGGATATTCTGCTGTCCGCCGGTGTTCCCGTAATCTATCTGGACCCGGGCGCGGACTGGGAAACACAGGATCGTGTCGGCTTTGCCGGACTGCTCAAACCGTCGTTTTATATTATGGACGGCCTTTTTTCCCTGTCGGCGGCGCTTGCCTATAATACTGCGGACTCTTCCGTCCACACCATGAACGAGACGAACATTGAAGGGTTGCTCTACGGCGGGAGTATAAATTTTAACTTTTACAAAGGCTGTGCGGTTGCCTTTGAGTATCAGGGGAATCTGGGGAGCGCGGGGGATGGACGAAGCGAACTTGCATTTTCGGCGAGCGCCAAAACGGGAGTCTTGTTTCTCTGGGGGCGGTTGCCCTACGGCAACATTCTGACCGGTGGAGAGAGGGCTTTTAGGCCGAGTTTCGGCGCGGAATTGAGATTTTAGCGAGGTAAAAGACAGGAAATGAACAGAACTATTATCGTTGTATGTTTAGCGTGTTTGTCCCTGGTATTCCGCGCCGAAGTCTTCGCCCAACAGGAAGCCGAAGTCAGCGACTTCAGTTGGACGCCTGATGGAGGCAGGGGGGGCCGCCAGTGGGTAACAATAACAGGCTATTCGGGGGCAAGCAGGACCATTGCGCTCCCGTCCCTGACATCCAACGGCCCGATTGAAGTAATAGGCCCCCATGCTTTTGAAAATAAGGGGTTAACCGCCCTTAACCTTTCGGAAGATGTAAAACGTATCGAAGACTATGCCTGCGCCGGCAACAGGCTTACGCAAATAACGATGCCCCTGAACGCTACTTTTATCGGGGAAGGCGGTTTTAAGGGGAACCGCTTGACCGGACTTACCCTGCCCGGCGGTTTAATGGAGATAGGTAATGACGCTTTCAGGGCTAACCAACTCAAAGAGGTAACTATTCCGGTGGACGAGGTAAGCATAGGTTCCGGGGCCTTCGCGGATAATCCTATCACAAAAATCATCATCGGCAGCAACGCCTATCTTGAAGCCGATTCTTTTCCCAATAATTTTGCCTCATTTTACGCATCTCACGAGATGGCGAGCGGGGCATATACCTATAGTGGCGGCAGGTGGTACGCGGAAAGCGAGATGGGGGAACTGCTTGCGGCCCAGGAAGCGGCCAGGCGGCAGGAAGAGGAACGTAGAAAGAGGCTGGCCATGCAGAGGGAACTGGAACAGGAACTGGCCGCCCTGGCAAGGCTGCCGGCCCAGATAGCGGCTGAACAGCAGCGGCAGCGGGATTTGAAGCCCCGTATAGACGAGGAGCGGGAACAGAAAGACCGCCTGGAGGACGAAGTTTCCCGGAAAAGAAGCAGGGTTAATGTATTGGACAGCCGGCTTCATACCGTTGACGAAGACATCTATGACGATTCTAGTCTCTCCGTTACCAGCCGGCTCGACCTTATCGGGGATATGAAGTTTATTCCTCAATTTGAATACAAGGGTGTTTTTGACGGTTTCAACATAGACATGGAGGGAAAGACCGAATACCTGGCGTATAGAAATATGGGTGAAATACCGGAAAATGAAAAATTCCTGTACCTGCGCTTAACGGAAACCCTAAGCCGCAGGCTGAGTGAGATTTTTTCCGTTGATATACATAACTATAACTACATCAATTATCCCGGTTATCTGGGCGAAATCATTTTTGATTCTGCGACACGCCCTCCACAGGCGTTCCACTCCGGTATGGTGGCGCCGGGTCTCAGGGTGGTCTATAAAGGCGATCTGTTCGATGTAACAGCGCGGAGTCAAATTCCAATTCAGTACGATTCTTCGATAAGCGGCACCGGGTTTGGGCTTTCCACGGCGGCCACGCTGCACATCGGTTCTGTTATAGAGGAACTTAGTTGGCGTTACTCAGACTTACCGCTTTCTTTAACGGCAAGCATAAGCTGGAACACCGTTAATTACAGCCTGAATTCCGGTAATATTATGGATGCCGACGGATTCAATATTTCCATGGATCTTCAGTACCGGGGGGACTTTTTTATCTTCGGCGCCGACTGGACGCGGAACGGCAAAGGTATCGATAAATACGGCGTAAAGTTTGGGTTCAACTGGGATTGGAATTGGAACGAAAACAAAACCTACATCATTGTCGATTTGCTGAAAGATGAATATGACATAAGCGAATACGCTGTAACCTGGGGCTATTCTTTCGAAAAGTGGGGCTTTTGGGTACAGCCAATGTATTATAAATCCGGTGTAACCGATTCAAGCGGTCTGGGGTTGCGATGCGCTCTGGAATTAAAATTTTAAGGAGTTGTTATGAAAGTTCTTTTTCGTTTTCTGCTGCCTGCGGCGCTGATTATTGTTGCAGGTCCGGCGGCTTCCGCATCTGGAAGCAAGGCGCCGCCGGCTGCCGTTGAGACAGGCGGCAAAACCCAGCCGACTGCCGTTGAGACAGGCGGCAAAACCCAGCCGGCTGTCGTCGAGGCAGGCAGCAAAGCCCAGCCTGAAATAATCGGCCTTGATGCCGCGCTTGCCGAAGGGTCGGCCTATATTGCCGGTAAAATTCCGCCCGGCAAGACCAAAATTGCCGTCCTCGGCATAGACGCGGAGACCCATGAACTGTCGGAGCATATTATGATGGAACTGCGTCAGTACTTTCAGCGGGATCACGGGCTTCAAACCATTGAACGGCGCTTTCTGGGCAGGCTCATCGACGAATGGGGCTTCCAGGCCAGTTCCGGCGTGGTGGACGAAAATCGGGCCGTAAGCATAGGCAACGCCGAAGATGCGGAGATCATAGTTTTCGGCACGATAGCGGCCCAGGGAAAGGAGTACCGCTTGACATTGGTCGCTATGGATGTCAAGGCAGGAACCAGTTTTGATTACAGGGAACCGGTAAGGCTGCCGGAAAACCTCATCCCTCCGCCGGCGGACGGCAATATGGACCTTGCGATTGACCGGGCGGTATACGCCCTGGGCAAGGATATTCCGGGCAAGATAAATATTTCGATGGGAAGGATCAGTATCTTGGGGTATCCCTCGGTAACTGATTTTTCACGGTATCTCAACGATCGTATCACGGAAAGCGCCCTGCGCCGGGATGCCAAATACCGGGTTGATGCCAGAAAAACCCAAGCTACCGGTGCCACGTTGGAAGGGCATTACAGTATACTGAATGACGAGGTGGAGGTGACTCTGCAACTGGTTTCGACCTCGCAGGCGGAAACCGTCATGGGTTCAAGCAGATTTACCGTTTCGGACCGGGAGATTAAGCGGCGGAACCTTGCGCTTCTTCCCGTTCAGGGGGATGCCCAGGTGAGCAGGGAAAGTTTCGAGCGGCAACAGCGGGTGATCGCCCCCTATTCGGGTGAGAATAATCCCTTTAGCCTTAGTGCGGAACCGGATCATGCAAACGGGATATACCACGACGGGGAGCGCATGAGGTTTACGGTTCAGTCGGAGCGGGATTGTTATATCCAAATCAGCTATGTGGATGTGTTCGGCAATTTCCAGATACTATTCCCGGTAGAGACGCGGGATCTGCGGTATAATTTTGTCCGGGCCGGCACGTCTTGGACCGTGCCTGAATATCTTAATCTTACCCTCGGCCTTCCGGCGGGGGAAGAGTATGTGCTGATAGCCGCCTTTGAAAACCAGTTTGAGGTGGAAGATGAGGGCGCCTCATCGCAACAGGCCGCGCCTGAACGTATAAGCGCGCCCGTTGTCAATCAGAGCATGAAAGCCAGAGCCATCGCCGTCAACAGGACACCGGAAGGCCAGGTGATCAGGCAGCAGGTAGAGGCCGAGTCGGTGGCGGCAACCCGCTTCTGCTACCAGATAGCCCGGCCCCAGTGGTAAACTGAAAATTGCTGTTACCGGCGCCCGCGTTTGTTTGTTAATATTAAATAGCTTTATTTTATACTGAGGAGTTTTTATGAAAAAAATTTTTTTGTCGGCTGCCGCGGCACTGCTCGTGTCAGGAATCGTTTTTGCACAGGCTGATACTCTGCGCGGGCAGGGGCGCCCGCCCTATGATTATGGGAGGCGCGGCGCGGGCGAATACATTACGCTCACCGGAACGCTGGCGTGGATGAACGGGCGCATAGTCTTGAAGACTGACGATAAGACCTATTTTGTCTCCGGTATAGGGCGGCTTGCGGGTTTTGTCGAGGGTTTTGAAGAGGGAGCTACCGTTACGTTTGCCGGCATATCGCACGATGATTGGCTGCCGGAGTACGGCTATCTGTTCGCCCAAAAAGTAACGGTGAACGGCAAGGATTATGCGCTTGACGGCTACCGGCACGGGGACCGCGGACAAGGCTACGGTTACGGACGGGG
>JAIRZS010000245.1 GCA_031267115.1 Treponema sp. | reverse complement strand
TAACCGGAACGCGGGATACGGCCTCCCAGGTTAAGATTGTTTCCAAAAGCGAAATAGACCGTATCGCCGCGCCCGATCTGCCCACCCTGCTTGAGGAGGCTCTCAATATAAATGTTACCCGGTACGGCGCATATGGAAATTCGTCGGATATAAATATACGGGGCTTCAGTACCGAGCGTATTGCCATACTGATTGATGGCGTACCGGTCAATTCGGCTATGTCGGGAAATTTCGACTTCAATTCCCTTGATATGAACAATATTGAGAGCGTTGAAGTTATCTACGGCGGTTCCGATTCCAAATTCAACGTGTCGGGGGCGCTGGGCGGCGTGGTCAATATCATCACCGTAAAAGACCGCAAGCCCGGCCTGCATATCGCCGCCGGTCTTTCAAATATTTCATATCTGCCGGGCAATTATACCGAATGGGACGGTACAAAAAAAGACCCGATGTGGCAGGACCTTGCCGACACACAGCAGTTA
This sequence comes from Treponema sp., assembly GCA_031267115.1. Classification (GTDB taxonomy): domain Bacteria; phylum Spirochaetota; class Spirochaetia; order Treponematales; family Breznakiellaceae; genus JAIRRR01. The sequence continues at coordinate 10,647 of JAIRZS010000245.1, read as the reverse complement.
AACTTTTCCCTGTCACACGGCGGGGATAATTTTTCGTGGGGTACTCATCTTTTTGGTAACCGCGCCGGGAATAACTACCTTTACAAAGATTCAATATTGGGAAAAATACGCAGAAAACAATATAACGAAGTGTGGGACGCGGGCGGAGGGACTCTTCTCGCGTGGAATTTTCCCGATTTATCAAAACTTCTCCTGAGTGCCGACATTTATTTCAGCGACAGGACTCTTCCGGCAACCGGTTTTTCGAGCGTTACCGGTACGCAAAACGACTTTACCACCAGGGAAAGCCTGATGTATGAAATGCCTGTAGCCTTTCGCGACGATTTGTCCGCCGAGTTCACGCTTAGTCATTCATGGGCGCGCATGTCTTATGATCGGACCGGAATGTCCCTCTCGCGCTACGATCAGAACGGCGTTACGGTTATAAACCGCTGGGGATGGTATCCGTTGGAGGTGCTTGTTCTACGGACAGGCTGGGATTACCGGTACGTTTACATTGATTCTACGGCAACAGACAGCCGGAGCAGGCACGACGGCGGCGCGTATTTCACGGCGGAACTGTCGCCAATCCGGCATTTCCTCATCATACCTTCGATAAAGGCGGTAACTGACGGCGGAAAAATAGTACCTGTACCGAAGCTGGGCTTTGTGTGGGAAGCCGCCGATTTTCTTACTTTAAGAAACAACTACTTCCGCAGTTTCAAATTTCCCGATTTTGAGGATCTTTACTGGGCCGGGGGCGGATCTATCGGCAACCCCAATCTGAAACCGGAAGACGGCTGGGGAGCGGACCTTTCGGCGGAATTCCGTTACCGGGAATTTTTTACTATTGAAACCACCTTTTTTGCACAGATGACGAAGGACTCAATTCATTGGCATCGCAGTTTCGGTGGCATCTGGGAACCCCAGAATATCGGCGAAGCGGCCTTTTTTGGATCTGATACAAGAGTCAAAGTTGTCATTCCCGTAAACATAGGCCCCATCAAGAGAATTAGCCCCTCTTTATCCTACCAGTACCTTTCTACATATCTTTTAAGTTATGGTTATACCTGGGAGGATGAACAGCGTATCCCCTATCAGCCCACGCACACAGCAGGGGCGTCCCTCGATTTTTTCTGGGGCAGCGGCTCCTTTCTTTTTTCCGGACACTACGAAAGTATCCGCTATACCAGCAGGACAAATCTTGTTGGGCTTGATCAGTATTTCCTTTTGACAATAAACGTAAACCAAAATATCGGAGAATATTTCTCCGTTTTTACCATAGTCCGCAATCTGCTTAACCAGTCTTACGAATCCCATTACGGTTATCCCATGCCCGGTATCAATGTAACCCTCGGTGTGCGCTTTAATTATTAACCAGTTGGTTGACTGGACTAAAGCCTCCTATCCCGGTTTTCAACTTTGCGGTAAATTTCTGAAGTTTGGTCATTACCGAGCGCACTGCCCAAAAAGCCGGAATTGTCCGGAAATATTCACTTTTTAAAGTATTTATTCAAAAATCGAAGTTTCCGAAGAATTCTATGCGTAAAAGCAATAATTATCCGATTAATTGCGGCTGTTTTAGAATACTATGCTTTGGAACGGCTGCCCGGATTTATATAAGAAATTACTAAAAATCAAAACTTGCTCCTACATCAAATTTGAAATCGAATATAGAATTTTTATTGGCAGTACCCGCAAGGGCAAAATTATCGGCGTACAACAGCGTGTCGGGGACGAATGGCAATACCAAAGATCATTCACTATTGCTGGCTGTCGGACAATCCTATACCGGCAGATTACCAGAAATATATGGAATTATGGAAAATAAAACTTCCCGAATATCAATTTATTCTGTGGGACACAAAACGTTTTGACCTGAATAAAACGGCATGGACAAGGCAGGCGTTCGACACAGGTATGTATGCCTACGCCTCCGACTATATCCGTTTCTTTGCCGTTTACAGCTATGGCGGCATATATCTTGATATGGATATGGAAATAGTAAAACCGTTCGGGGAATTACTGGACAGCGGGCTGATGCTTGCGTATGAAAACCAAATAAGCGAAAATCTGGAAGCTGGCTGTTTTGGAGCGGTAAAAAGCCACGAATATATAAGAAAGTGCATGGAGTATTACGAAATCAATGATTTTATTGACAAGGAGAATATGGGAAAAATAATGCGAATGCCGGCATCCGAACGTCATGATTATATAAACCCGGTAATTTCACCGGAAATAATGAAAAACGCGCTTGAATGTTTCAAGGACGAAGAATATAAAATTTATCCAAGGGAATATTTTACGGCGAAGAATATACTAACCGGGGCAATAGAACGGACAAAAAACACCTATACGGTACACCATTTTGCAACGCAGTACCATTCGCCGGAATGGAGGAAGAACAGGGATACAGAGCAAAAAATAAACAGGATATTCGGGGAAAAAACGCTGCTGTCAAAGATAGCCCGTAAAATAATTGCGGCCGGAAACCGGGTAAAACGCATGGGGCCGGGCAAGGCGGCGGAATATTACATCGAAAAATATATTACAAGAAAAAAACACAGGAAAAACAACCCGGAGACGGCGCATAATGCCGTTTAGACGCTGCCCGGCCGGCGCGGGGGAGACAGCCGCGCGAGGGGGGTAGGCCGGGACCCCGGCCCGGCCGTAGGGGGGCCGGACAGGGCCGGCGTCTGTCCGGGCCGCCCGTCCGGTAACAGGCCCCCCCTCAGGCCGGCTGCGGTTATCCGCGGCCTATGACGCCCTAAACCGCATCGCGTTTAATTTTTTTTGTGGTGGTCATTTCCATGGGCTCGTCCAGCACTACAATGCGTTCGATGCGCTGGTAGGGAAGGAGGCGCTGGTTTACCTCGGCGACGATCTTCTCGATGCGCTCCCTGATTTCCTCTTTCGGCGCGGCCGGCCCTGTTTCGGCGCTTCCGCCAAAGGACTCGGGGACGGGATAGACCAGGGCTTCGATACCCTCGACTTTCATCTTCTTGTCCTGCACAAAACCGCGCACCAGTATCTGATCGATTTCCTCGAAAAGCTGGAACTCGTTTTCAATTTCTTCGGGGTAGACGTTTTTCCCGCCTTCGGTAACGATGAGGTTCTTGGCCCGGCCTGTAAGGTAAAGGTAGTTTTCACTGTCAAGATAGCCCAAGTCGCCGGTCTTGAGCCAGCCGTCTTCGGTAAAGCTTGCGGCGGTTTCCTCGGGCATCTCAAAGTAGCCTTTCATCACCACCGGCCCTTTTACGATTACTTCCCCTATGCCCCGGTCGTCGGGGCTGAGTACCTTCATCTCTATATGGGGAATTATCTTTCCCACGCTGGTTTCCTTGTAGTGGTTTATCGGGTTGATGTTGATAATGGGGCTGGTTTCGGTGAGGCCGTAGCCCTGCACAAAGTCGATGCCGAGCTGGTTGTACTTCCTGAAAACCGAAGGGGCCAGGGGGCCGCCGCCGCAGATGCAGATCCGCAGGGTAGTAAGCGAGGCTTTTTCCAGTACGGCGTGGAACATTTTTTTGCCGGGGTTTACCTTGAATATTTTTTTGATGATGCCGGACAGGAGCATGAGAAAACTGATAAGGCCGTATACCACCGCTCCCTTTTCCCGTATGCCCTTGAGAATGCCGGTGAGCAGTTTGTTGAACAGCATCGGCACTCCCAAAAGCATGGTGATTTTTCCCTGCTTCAAATCCTTTAGTATAAGCTGCGTTACCATCTTCTTGCCGAACACCAGTTCCGCCCCGACGGAGATGGTTTCGATAAACACGGCAAGCATGGTGTAGGCGTGATGCAGCGGGAGCAGTGCGTAAAACACGTCGGTGCAATATAAAATGAGGGGCGTTCCCTGGGCCAGGTAGCAGTCGGAAACCAGATTCTGGTGGGTAAGCATAACCCCTTTGGGCTTTCCCATGGTCCCGGACGTAAAGAGTATCGCCGCGAGGTCCTCCGCGCCCGCCTCTTCGATTTCCGCACCGGGGCCGTCCAGGGTGTAGATATACTCGCCTACGTCTTTTCTAAGGGAAACGACGTACTCAAGCCCGCCGGGGTTTTGCGAGAAACGCTCGTACTTGTCTTCGTCCACAAAGAGAAGCCGGGCCTTTGCGGTTTTGACCAGCAGTTCCGCCTCGTCGAACTTAAGCTGGGCGTCAATCGGCACCACGGTGGCCCCGGCAAAGAGTATGCCGAGGTAGGCTACGGCCCATTCCGGGGAATTTTTCCCGGTAAGCGCGACCCTGTCCCCCTTGCGGATTCCCCTGGAATGAAGCCAGCGGGCCGCCGCGTTTATCAGGGCGAACGCCTCGTTATAATTGAGCGTGATCCGGCCCGGCTCGAAAATAGTAAAACAGGGCCGGTCCCCGTAACGGGAAACCGAAATCCTGTACATCTGGGGGAGGGTCGGCCATTCGCCGGAAAAAGCAGTCCCCCGATATTTGTCCAAAAATGCCCAGGGAGTCGCGCCCCCTTCCGTCGTCTTACCCATACAATTCCGCCTTCAATTTCAATATATTGGGCTTCCCGCAAAACCCGACCGGGTTTTGCGGGAAACTTTGGCCGCCAGGCCGGGAAAAGCCCGATCGTCTTTCAGGGATCGGGCCGGGGTGCAGAAGAAACACTTCTAGTTCGTATTGTGACACCAAACCCGGCCCAAAGTTGCGAAAATCGGCGTATGGGCTATAATAAAAAGACCATGAAGATAAATTCGGTATCGCGCCTCTTTTGCCTGGGCGCCGTGCTTGCGGCGGCCTCTTTTTGCTCCTGTTCAGGCCGTATTGACGGAAGCATCAGGCAGGACGGCAGTTCCGCCGGCGCGGAACTCGCCCTGGAAGTCTCGCTCCAGCCCCGTATGGCCGCCCTGATAGGGAACCTTGCCCGGACTCTGGGCAATGCGGCCCCCGGCAAGCCCGTCATTGACGGCCCCGCCATTGCCCGCTCCCTGGCGGCCGCCCCCGGTGTTTCCGCGGCGGCGCTCGAAAATACCGGGCCCGCCGCCGTGCGGGGGACGATGCGTATCGGCAGCCTCGACGAATTCCTGGCCGTACCCGGCAGGTCAGGCTCGGGCGGGGCGGCTGCCGGGAACCTCCCTCTCCTGAGATACGACCCCGCGGGAACCCTGCTGATTCACCTGGACCGGGGAACCGGCCCCCTCGTCCTTTCCCTGCTTTCGGAGGAGGTGAACGCCTACCTTTCCGCCCTGCTTGCCCCGGTAGCGACAGGCGAAAGCCTCACCCGCGCCGAATACCTTGGACTGGTCGCCACGATTTACGGCAGGCCCATCGCGGACGAGATCGCCTCCGCCACGGTCGAAGTCAGCCTGGAAGCGCCCCGCGCCGTTACTTTTATCCGGGGGGGCAGCGCCCGGGGCCGCACCGCCCGGTTCAGCCTTTCCCTGCCGGAACTCCTCGTGCTGGAGCAGCCGATCGACTACGAGATATCCTGGAAATAGGGGGGAAGCCTCCCCCTACGGGCGTAACGCGGTTACGCCCTACCCCCTCTGCGGGGGACACCCCCGCAACGCCCCCGGGCCTGGCGACGCAACGCCCCCGGGCCTTCGCCGTATACCTGCCTGAAATTCCGGTCAACCGCAGCCTCCAGTTCGGCGCTGTCCCCGGCGGGGCTGCCCGCCTCCCGGCGCAGGGCCGCCGCGCCCGCGATGATAGCGGGGAGATCCGCCCAGGAGGAGAAGGGCCGTAAGCGGAGCGGCTGGTAAGGCGCGTCGGTTTCAGTTAAGAGCCTTTCCGTGGGGAGCCGGGCGCAGGAATCCATTGCGGCCCTGTGGTTCAGGAGGATGGCGGCGCCAAAGGAAAAGTACGCGTTGATCCCCCGCCCGAGCAGGGACTGTCCCTCGGCCAAGGTACCGGAATAGGAATGAAACACTACCGCGGGAAGGGATTTTAATTCTTTTGTATAAGAGAAGGCCTTATGCATGGCGCGCCTTATGTGCAGTACAACGGGAAGCCCCCGCTTGAAGGCGACATCCAGATGGCGGCGGAAGAGCTCTTCCTGCTCTTTTTCCGTATCGCGGTATGCCTTGCTGTAAAGATCGAAACCCGTCTCGCCAACTGCGGACAGCCGGTTTTCGGCGGCAAGCGTTTCCAATGTTCCAAGGAGTTCCGCTGTTTCATAGAGCGGCGCGGCCTCCCCCTTGCTTCGGGCTGCGGGAAGCTGCGGGTGTACGGCGAAACAGAGGGCCAAAGGCGCCGCGCCGTCCCGCCCCGCTTCCAGGGCAAGCCTCTCCTGGGCCTCGAATTCCGAGGGATTCCAGGCGCTCGCGGCGCAGGAAACGCCAAGGCGGCGGCGCTCCTGTTCGGCTTCGGGATAGCGTTCAAGGAGGTCCGAAGGGTGCGCGTGCGCGTCGGAGGCCACGGCTAGTCCCAGTCCCCCACAAAGAGAATTTCCGGCTCAAGGGCAAAACCCAGGGAGGCTCGTACTTTTTCCTTTACCGCGTCTGCCAGGGCGCGTATGTCGCGGGCGGCGGCGTTCCCGGTATTAATGATAAGATTCCCGTGCCAGGAGGCTATCGCCGCGCCCCCTATAGTGAAACCCCTAAGCCCCAGCTCGTCTATGATCTTCCCGGAAGGCTTCCCGAATGCGCGGTTGTTCTTGAAGGCCGAACCCGCGGACGGCGCGCAGTAATGGCCTTTTTCTTCCCGGTCCTTCCGCAATTTTTCCGCTTCCCGCCGGATTTCTTCCGGTTCCCGCCTGTATACCCTGAATTTTGCCGACAGTATCACTGCTTTGCTGTTTTGAAAAGGACTCTTCTTGTAGGAAAAATCCCCTTCCCGGTAAGGAAGCGTTAAACGCCCGCCCGGTTCGCCGGTTATTTCCGTTTCGATAAGTACGTCGGAAATTGATTTTTCCATACACCGGGCGTTCATCCAGACCGCGCCGCCCAAAGTGCCGGGCATCCCCGCGAGGAATTCCAGCCCTCCCTTGCCCTGCCCTGCCGCCGCGTCAACCAGCGCGTCCATGGAGGTCCCGGCCCTTACCGTAACGGCGGCGTCTTCGCCCGTCCCCCGGAATTCACAGCCGGTCCAGGCCCCGGTATCCAGCACAACCCCCCTTATGCCGCGGTCGGCAACCACCACATTGGCCCCGCCACCCAGGACAAACACCGGGACGCCCTCTTCCCGGGCCAGGGCCAAAAGCGCCCCGGCGCATTCGGGAAAACAGGCAAGGGCGGGCTGCACCCAGAGGTCCGCAGGTCCCCCTACTTTAAAGGTTGTATGGGAAGCCATAGGTTCGGCAAAACGGAATTCCCCGGAAAAGCCTGCCCCGCAGGAAATTCTTTCCATAAGGCGGCGGAGGGCGGAAGTATCGGCCATTTTTCAATTATAGCCGAAACATAAGGTGTAAGGATACGGCATACGCTTCCCTGCCCGGGCAAGCTGAAACGCGGAAGCGCCGGAAAACAACGCCGCCCTTGATCTCCGCCCTGTCCCGGGGTATTCTGAATTATGATGATAAACTTTTTGTCCCTTTGGGAAAACCATTCCGGTATTATAATGGAATTGATCAGGGATATTATTGTCTCCCTGATTATCGTGATTGCGGGCATGATTATAACCAGAATTACCGGTAAAATTCTTAAAAAAGCCACTGCCGACGGCCTCCTTGCAGACGAAATAGTGACCCGTATCCTCCACCGGGCGGTCCGCTACGGAATCCTTGTTATCTGCATTATTATGATCCTCACTACATTCGGGATTAATACCGCGAGCCTCCTGGCCGTGCTGGGCGCGGCGGGGGTGGCTGTCGGGCTTGCGTTAAAAGACACGCTGGGGAATATCGCCGCCGGAATTATCCTCCTCCTTTTGGGAAGCTACCGCCGGGGGGAATACATCGAGTTCGACTCCTACAGCGGGACGGTAAAAGATATCAACCTTTTTACCACGATTCTGGAAACCCCGGACGGGCTTTTCATTTCCGCGCCCAATTTAAGCATCTGGGGGACGCCGCTTAAAAACTATTCCCGTTACGGCAGACGCCGCATGGAACTTTCCGTGGGCATCTCGTATTCGGACTCCGTCGACACCGCTTTCCGGGTAATGCAAAACATCGCCGAAACTGAAACCCGTTTTATGAAAGACCCCCCGCCCCAGATCCTTCTCCAGTCCCTGGGGGACAGTTCCGTGAATATCGCGCTCCGCGCCTGGGCCGCCACCGATGTCTACTGGAACATTTACTGGGATCAGATGAAAAACATCAAGCTGAAGATTGAGGAAGCGGGGCTGCGCATACCGCTCCCGCAGAGGGTCCTGCATATCGCGGAGGATCAAAGAACCGGGATAAAAACGCCCGGAAAAAATACCCCGGCTTAACTGACGCGGGTTTGGGGCGGGCTTCGACCCGGCGGATTACTGCACCGACTTTTTCTCGATAAAGGCCCGGTATTTATCCAGATCGCTTTTAAAGGCAATAATACGGTTCTCCGGATCTTTCGCCGATTTTCCCGACGCTTCGGCGGCCTCCAGCAGGATACGTTCCGCCTTTACAAACCGCCCCAGCCTGGAACTTATGCCTATAGCCAGACCCTGGGTAAAAGTAGTAGGAATCCTTATACGGAATTCCGTTACTTTTTTTATCCCGTCAATGAGGGTTACGCCGGGAAGGATAACAGTGACACCGGTTTCCCCTTTTTCGAAGACCGTGCCGGTAGAATCAAAATAATCGGAGGTCATGCGGGCAAAATCGCGGAACCATATCCCCTCGGGATCGTCGGGGTTCCTGTATTCCAGCACCACTACGCTTAAATCCTGCCCGGAAGATTCCGAGCGGCGGAGTTCGGCGTTAAGCCGCCTTTCCACGCTGTCTTCCCGGCCTACGCCGCCCGGAGCGGCGGCCTTCTTCTCCGCCGGGGAAGGCAGGGCCGGCCCGCTGTCCGGGGCGTCTTCTCCGGGAGGGGCCGCGCTTTCCTCCCCGAATGTAAAATCCGGAAAATCATCGGAAACAGGCACGGCTTCGTCGTCGGGCGCGAAAATATCATCCAGCGAATCCCCTGCCGAATCGCCGTCGAACCGGAAGTCATCGCCCGGTTCCGGCGCTTCTTCCTCCGGAGGGAACGGCGTTTCGTTCGGGACCGGGGTCTCCACCTCCTGAGCCGGCCTTGTTTTCCCCTGGACAGGTATTTTTTCCCCCCAGGCCTGCTTTGTTGCCGCAGCCCCGTGTTCAGGCCGCACAGGGGCCGAATACCGGGAAACTGTTTCCGGCACTTCGAGATGCCTTTTATCGGTTACCGATTCCAGAATAAGGGTAAAAAAAGCCAGCACCAGGGCGATTAAAACAACAATCAGGGTACGCTTTAGTACCAAAAGAAGTAAATCAAAATCAATATAGCGGTATACGGCGCTAAGCGTAACATTACGCAGGCCTTCAATTTGGAGGGGGGAAAACAGCACTCTGGAAGAAGTCCCGAACTGTTTCGCGAACCTGGGGGAATTCCCCACCCAGTCGATGGCGCCGCTTAAAGCCCTCTCAAAAGCGTATTCCCCCTCCGGCCCGGCAAGGATGATTCCCCGGAGATTTTCAGAATAGCTTAAAGTGTCCTGGACGGTATTCTGAAACGCCTCGTCCATAAAGGCCTGAGCGCTGATCCGGGAAGAACGGTTCGCGAGAGTAGAAAATTCCTGTTCCACGGCTATCCGCCGGTTCTTGATATTAAACCCGATCTGCACGCCCGCAACCGCCAGGGCTGCTATATAGGCGGCGACGCAAACACAGGCAATAATAGCTGATATTGAAAAAGACGACTTTTCATTCATAAAATCATTATATACTGATACTTTATAACATGCTAGAATAAAGATAAGGAAATCCCATGAATTTGCGAAAATCGTCCCTGCCGCCCGGCTGGTATCCCTTGAAAAAAGAAGAAATAACGCGGTTTTTGGGCAGTTTTGACCGCCGCGCCGCCGGTTTATACGGTTCCGGCGGGCCGGAAAGCCCCGCGGCGGACATGGCGGGCGGCGCTCCGGCTGCGGCGGCCCCCCACGCGGGCTGGCACTATTCCGGCGCCGTCGCCGCCAGGGCGATCTCGTCCCTTAGCCCCGGCGCGGAAACCATAGTGGTTGCCGGCGGCCACCTTCCGGCGGGTTATCCGGCCCTTGCGGCGGAGGAGGACGCTGCGGCTACCCCCCTGGGGAATATTGAAATAGACAGGGAATTCCGGGATCTCATACGGAAAGAACTCCGCTGCGCGTCGGACCGGTACCAGGACAACACGGTGGAAGTCCAGCTTCCTATGGTAAAATACTTTTTTCCGGAGGCGCGCCTGGTCTGGCTCAGGCTTCCCGCCGAAAGTTCCTCCCTTGAGGCCGGGAAAATTATCGCCCGCGCCGCCGCCCGCCTGGGCCGGAAGGCGGTGCTTCTCGGTTCCACCGATCTGACACATTATGGGGACACCTACGGCTACAGTCCCCAGGGTTACGGCAGGAAAGCCCTGGACTGGGTTAAAAACGTAAACGACGCGGCCTTTATCAGGGCTGTCCTTGAAGACAGGCCGGAGGAAGCCCTGCGCCACGCGGAAACATCGTTTTCCGCCTGTTCGGCGGGCGCCGTGCTTGCCTGTATGGGTTTTGCCCGCGAAACCCGGGCCGGTCCCGCCGAGCTTCTCTCCTATTCCACAAGCGCGGATGTCTCTCTTTCTAACGGAGAAAGTAT
>JAIRZS010000151.1 GCA_031267115.1 Treponema sp. | reverse complement strand
GAAATGCGGGCGGTCCTTTCCGGCCTGAAACAGGGATTTAAGGCCGGGCAAAGAATTTGGGAAAGCCATTGACTAAGGCCCCCTTGTTTTGATAAGGCGGGTGGCAGGACGACCGCCGCGGCGTTTCCATCTGCCGCCCCCGCCGCTGGAAGCGCAGGGATCAATATAACAAAAAGTAACTATTCAGTCTACACCTGCCAATAGTTGCCAAGGGCATCGGAGTTTGCCTGTGCAAACTCCATCTATCCGCCTGCGGCGGATAGCAATGGAAACAGCGGCGTCCATGCCGCCGACTGCGCCGAAATCCGATGATGGGGTAAACCGGGAATTGTCCGGGCATCCGGAGCGGGGTATGGAAAATCCCGCGTTTCCGCGCTACTCTGGCATGGGGGTAAATTTTGGCTACCGGCAAAAAACAGCGGCATCCCCGCATAGCGTGGCATCCCGCCTTCGTCCAGGCCTTCCAGCTTGAGCTTGAGCAGTACCGGGACATCCTTGAATTCAAGCCAGAGTTCCAGCTTACCAGCGAGCCGCTGAGAATAGACCTGGTCGTCATCAGAAAACTCAAGGATATCCCCATAGAAAAAAACATAGCAGCCATATTCCGCACCGAAAACCTGGTGGAGTATAAGAGTCCCGGCGATCATATTTCGATAGCGGACTTCTACAAGGCCTATGGCTGCGCCTGCCTTTACGCCTCGCTGAACGCGGTGCCGGTAACGGAGCTGACACTGACATTTGTGGAGAGCCGCGAACCGAGGAAGTTACTGAAACATTTCAGGGAAGAGCGGGGTTACCGGGTAGAAGATCGCGGCAGCGGAATATACCGGGTAGAGGGGGACATAATCCCGATACAGGTGATAGACAACCGGAAACTTTCGGCAGAGGAGAATATGTGGCTTAAAGGACTGTGCGAAGACTTGGAAATAGGCCCCGCGATGGATATACTAAAAGAGGGCAGCAAGAGGGTAAAGAAGATGCCGCTGGAAGCGTACATGCAGGTGGTACTGAACGCGAATGCGGGGATATTTTTGGAGGCAGAAAAGATGGGGAACGGGAGTTTAACGTTTGACGACGTTCTGGTAAAACTCGGCCTTACCGCCCGGTGGAAAGAAGAAGGCCGCGAGGAAGGCCTGGAAAAGGGTCTGGAAAAGGGCCTGGAAAAAAGCGTAAAGCTGCTGGAGGCATACGGCATGAAGCCCGAACAGATAACCGCAGCCCTCAAGCTGACGCCTGAGCAAGCCCGGCGCTATCTGAAATCCGGGACACCGGGCCGGGCCAAATGAAAAAATGGGGATGATCCATTTAATGAAGAATTTTTACCACGAAGTCAAAGAAATCGAATAAGTTTTGAATGAAGGGGAGGGGTCTGACCCCGGCTTACGTTCAAAGCCAAAAAAGGGAAAGAAGTTAAAGAGGTTTTCCTTCCTTCTTGTCCTTCTTTTACTTTTTTCGACTTTGCGATAAAATTCTCCGGTAAAATCCCGCGCAAGGGATTGGAGGGGCGCGGAGCGTTCCCGAAGCGGAGCGAGGGAATGGAGCGGAGCGGAACCCCGTAAAGCCCGGTCCGCAGGCCGGCCTGCGGATGCGCCCAAAGCAGTATGTTTTTTCACCTTTTTTCGCCGATAATTAAACTGATATGCGCGCTTCTTCCCCGGGCCGCGGTTTTTTCCGCGCCTTTCTGCTTTTGCTGGCGATCTCGCTTTGGGCCGCCGACTCGCCCTCGTCAAAGATCGAGGACGATTCGGCCCTGCGCCGCTCGCTGAAAGAAAGCTGGCTTACTGAAGCGCCCGGCAAGGTCCTGGCGGCCCGGCCTTCGGTCCACACTCTGCCCGGAGGGGGCCGTGTCCAGGTACGCGCGGAAGAACGGGGAAGCGAGCTTGCCGTCATTTTCGCGCGGGAGCTGGTTACTACGGGAGGCAGGGGTTCCGGAAGCTTCCCCGGCTGGGCGCAGGGTTCCTGGGTGTTCTCCAGGGACAGGCGGGACGGCAGCCTTATTTCTATCCGGACATTCCCCGGACGGGACCCGTATACTTACGTGCAGTTCCGGCCCCTGGCCGGCGGCAAAAGCCAGATGGACACGGTGATCTACGACGCGTATCTGGTACAGTCCCATGCCCTGCCGGTTACCATCGAACGCATCATGGAAATTCCCCTGGAAGAAGTTTTCAGGGCGGCGGGGGCGGCCTTTCCCCGGCGTTACTTCGATCCGCATCCCGGCCTGTACCGGGACCTGCTTGCCCTTGCCGCCCGCATACGCGAGGAATTGCCCTCGCTTTCGTTCCGCGACGACGGGGCTATCGACGAGCAGGGCCGCTATGTGTTTATCAATACGCTGTCGCCCCAGGACGGGAGGGGGGGCCTCAACTGTTCGGGCTTTGCCAAATGGGTGGTGGACGGGATACTCAGGCCCCTTACCGGGACCCGGCTTCCCGTCGAGGCCCTGAAGCAGCCTTTCGGGAAACGGGGTTCTTCCTTTACCGAGCCTTATGAACGGCTCCGGGACCCTTTTTTCGGCCTTGACTGGACGAGGAATCTGGCGTCCAGGGCAAACTCCGCCCTGCTTTCCCCTGTTTTCGGGCAAATCGAGGAATTCGAGGTCCGCAGCGCGCCCTTCGGCTCGCTTATTGTCCGGGACAGGCGCGGCGCGCCGGCAGGGTCGCGGCCCTATCCGGGCTTCCTGCTCAACGCGGGTTTCGGGGTAGAAGGGCTCGATGCCCTGCTTTACACGCTGGCGATTGACGAGCCGGGCAGGATATACCTGGCCTCGGTAAACAACGAGATCAATTCGCCCAACCCGCCGCGCATGAGGCAGCACTTCCATATTGCGGTGCTGGTCCCCTACTTCAACGAATACGGGGTCTTCCGCGTCGCGGTCTTCGAGAGCGCCGAAGAGACTTCCTTCGCCCGTTTTAAGAGCCGCTATCCCGGCCACTGCGTCAACCTGGCGGGCATCCCGGTAGAAGGCGCTTTCAGCCCATAAGGGCGCATCCTGCCGCTTGCGCGGCAGGACCGGGCTATCCGCTTGTATCTTTTTTGCCTGCGGCAAAAAAGGATACCGCTTCTATCCCTTGCGCGTGCCAAAATCCGGCATCCTGCCGGATTTTGGCATCGGAGTTTGCCATAGGCAAACTCCATCTATCCGCCAACGGCGGATAGCAATGGAAACAGCGGCATCCATGCCGCGTACCCCCGTGGCTAAATTTCTAACTGCAAAGTCGAAAAAGTAAAAGAAG
>JAIRZS010000080.1 GCA_031267115.1 Treponema sp. | reverse complement strand
TTCCCGCCAGGACGAAATCCCCGCGGACCGGTACCGCCGTTTCGCCGGGGCCGCTATTCTGTTTATTTTTCTTTTCGCCAATATCCTCTTGTTAAAACAGCCGGACATGAGCATCCCCCTCCCGCATGCCACGGACCGGACCCTTGTCTTTACCCAATGGTGGGAGCAAAGCCTCGGCGACGGAATCCTGGAGGGCCTGATCGAAGAATTCGAAAGGCAAAACCCGGATATCCGGATCACGCTTGATACCCGCCCTTATTCTGAAATCCGGGAGCTTCTGACCCGAAAAGACGATTCCCCGGACAGCCGGGCCGGGGACATTCTGGGCCTCGATCCCCGGTGGTTCGGGGAGACGGCGCTGGCGGAACATCTTGAGCCGCTTCCGCAATACGCCAAAAACAGCGGAAGCCCCGGCGGTTTTTACACCGGCGAGGAAACCCCCTACGGGGAATGGGGCCGGCCCCTTGTTTCATTCGTGATGCCCCTGTTTTACAATATCGATCTTCTGGAAAAGGCGGGCTTCGACCGCCCCCCCAAGAATCATGTTGATTTTACCGCCTACGCCAAAGCCCTGACCGCCCCTGACTGTTACGGCTTTGCCATAGCCCTCTCGCCGGAAGACCCGCAGGGTTTGTACCGCGATATACTCCCGTGGATACGCTCTTCCGTTTCCCTGTCCGGCAGGGACGGGGAAATCCGTTTCAGTACGGCGGAAATAAGCGCGGCCCTTGGATTCCTCAACGAACTCCAAAAAAACGGCTCCCTTGCCCCGGACAGCTTTACCAAAACCGGACAAGACCGGATCGGGGAATTTATGGCGGGCCGCGTCGCCATGATCATCGCGTCGATGGCCGACGCCCGCCTGCTCTCCGGCGCCGGTTTTAACTGCGGCATCACCGCGATCCCGCTCCGGGACACATTTGCCGGGAAGCCCCTGTACGCCCTTGATCAGTGGTATGCGGGAATCTCCCGCGACAGCCGGTTCAAAAACGAGGCCCTTTTGTTTATCGGTTTTCTGGCGGAGCGGGCTTCCGTCCTTTCGGATCAGTCGGGGGCTATTCCCTGGAACACCAACGCCGGCAGCAGCTATGCGGGGGAATACCCCCTGCTCTCAAAAGCGTACGATATCTACTACACAGGGGAAACCCGGACAGAATACGCGGAAAACTGGAAACCGTCCCTGTTCGAAAAGGTTATGACAGAAGAACTTCGCCTGATGTTCGAGGCCGGCCGAATTCCGGAGGACGCCGCAGCGGCGGTACAGCAGCGCCTTGACGCCGGAGACTGATTCCCCATAGGCGTTCATTTAAAAGTTTTCACCGCGAAGTCGAAAAAGTTTTTAGCGAACTCCCGCTCCGGCGGCCTCGACATCCCCGGCCTTGCCGGGGGCCTTTCCCTATTTCAGTTCGGCAGGTTTGCCGGACAAAGCCGATCCGTATATCGCGTCGATAACCTTCATCAGTATCAGCGCTTCTTCCGGCCTGTTAAGCGGTTCGGCTTTACCGGTAATAGTATCGATAAAGTTAGCCGCCGCCCCCATCCGGCCCATGGTCTCGTCTTTTTCGGTCATAATTTTCTGATTAACCTGGTTGCCGTTTTCGCAGAGGTAAAGCTCGCAGCTGTCGATGCTGGTAGAATCAATACCGTCCCTGCCAAAGAGCCTTTCTACCTTGCCGCCCGCCTTGCTTCCCTGGAAAATAACCGACACGGCTTCCCGTTCCACCATCTCAGCCCAGGAATTACGGATGGCCAGGCACTGCCCGGTCTTAAAGGTAAGGAACGCGTGGCAGGCGGCTTCCACATCGGTTATGCCGTTTGCCGCATCGGGGATACCCCAGGGCCCCTTGAACGCCTTGTCGCCCATAAAGTCGTCAAAGGTGCGGGCGAGCAGAAAGGCGGGCTCCGGATAGTCCATAAAGTAGAGCGCCAGGTCTATCATGTGGAGCAGATCAATGACCGGCCCCCCGCCCGACAGCGCCTTTGTCGTAAACCAGCCGCCGAAACCCGGAATGCCGGCCCGCCTTACCCACCGGGCCTGCGCCGAATTTATCCGGCCCGTCTTGCCGCTTTTAATATAGGCCTTCATCGCCTGGGCTTCCGGGCGGGCGCGGTTGTTGAAATCGAACGTCAGGGTCTTGCCGGCTTTTTTGGAAGCGGCAAGCATCTCCTCCATCTCGCGGGCGTTTAAGGCCGGCGGCTTCTCGCAGAAGACGTGCCTGCCCGCGGAAAGGGCTTCCAGCGTTACCGGATGGTGGAATTTATTCGGCGTAACAACCGAGACAGCTTCCATATCCTTTTCTTTGGCCAGCATCGCCGCAAGCGAATCGTAAACACCGGGAATGCCGCGCTCTTTGGCAAACGCCCCAGCCCGCGCCGTATTCATATCGGCGACCGCCGTAACTTCGGCGCCCGCCCGGGTAAACCCGTCATAATGATAATCCGCCATACCGCCCGCGCCGACAATTCCCACTTTAACTGACATAAACAACTCCTGCCGAAAAATATTTCTGAGACAATTCTAAAGGCGCCGTCCCGCGTTGTCAATATAACGCTGAATATGGCTGCCAGTCGTCAAATTAAACTTCAGGATTTTACCGCAAAGTCGAAGAAGTCGAATAAGTTTTGAATGAAGGTGAGGGGTCTGACCCCGTCTTGCGTTCAAAGCCAAAAAGGGAAAGAAGTTAAAGAGGTCTTCATTCTTACTTCTTGTACTTCTTGTACTTCTTGTACTTCTTGTACTTCTTGTACTTTTTTGACTTCGCGGTTAAAAAATGCCGAAGCATTCCCCTGCGCGCGGATGCGCCCATAATGAAAAACCCTTACGCCTGAGCGGTAAAAAAACGGCCTTTACAGGAGCGCCGGTATGGGCTAGACTGGGCGGGGCGGCGGAGATGGATACGGCGGAAAATATTACCTACCTTTTGAAACCCGGCGAGCTTTCCCTTAAGGGGGGGAACCGCGCGGCGTTCGAACGCGTACTGAAACAGAATCTGGCGCTGCGGCTGCGGGGGACGGGCGCGCGTATTAATTTTACCAACGGCAGGTTCTATGTGCATTGCCCGGCGGGATCCGGGCCTGAAGTAGAAAAAGTACTGGAGCGCGTCATGGGGATATCCGGGTGGGCGAAAACTATTGTCGCGCCCAAAACGCCCGGCGCGGTGATGGCTGCCTGCGTGGAAGCCGCCCTGGAATGCCGGGAGCGGGGGGCAAGGACTTTCAAGATCGAAGCCCGCAGGACCGACAAGAGTTTCCCCCTTGATTCGTACCGGCTGCGGAGAGCGGGGGGGGACGCGGTACTGGAACAAGTTCCCGGCCTTAAAGTTGACGTGCATAAACCGGAAGCTGTTATCGCCGTTGAGATTCGGGAAAAGGCATACGTTTACGGGACAGCAAGGCGGGGAAGGCGCGGGCTGCCCTCGGGAAGCGCGGGGCGCGGACTCCTCCTCCTCTCGGGGGGCATCGATTCGCCTGTGGCCGGCTATCTGATGATCGGGCGGGGCATGGGCCTTGACGCGGTGTATTTCCACGCCTGGCCTTACACTTCGGACGAGGCCCGCCAAAAGGTAGTAAAACTGTCGGAAATTGTCGGCTCATACGGCATGGGGATAAGGCTCCACACCATAGGCTTTACGGCAGTACAGGCGCGGATAAAGGAGCGGGCGCCGGAGGCCTGGAGGACGGTACTCCTGAGAATGGCGATGATGGAATGCGCGGAAAAACTGGCAAGGATGAAACGCCTGAAGTGCCTTGTCAGCGGGGAGAGCCTTTCCCAGGTGGCGAGCCAGACTATCGAGAATATTGCCTGTACCGGGAGCAGGATCGCCATCCCCGTGCTGCGGCCCCTTATCGGGATGGACAAGGAGGCGATTATCCGTATCGCGGAAGAAATCGGCACCTACGAAACCTCTATTCTCCCCTACGAGGACTGCTGCGTTCTTTTCAGCCCGCCCCACCCGGTCCTGCGCGGCGATGTAAGGGAAGCCGGTTCCCTCTACGAAGAGCAGGGGCTTTCGCCGCTTATCGGCGAGGCCCTGAAAAACCGCGTTACGGAAAAATGCGCCTACCCCTGACTGCCCGCCCGCCTTCTATTCTTGACCTGCGGAATATTTTTACCGCAAAGTCGAATAAGTCAAAAAAGTAGAAGAAGTGGAGGAAGGAAAGGAAGCCGGCGCTTTATAGAGAATTAGCGGTTTAACATTAGGAAGATTTTTCTAAAAAATTTGGGCGCATTTCCGGCGCTTCGCGCCGGAAACCGGGCTTTGCGGGGCTTCGCTATCGCTCCGGCCCCGGCGCAAAGCACCGCGGCCGCTTCGCGCCCCTCCAATCCCTTGCGCGGGTGCGGAGTTTTGCTTTGCAAAACTCCGAGGTAATTTGCAAAGCAAATTACCCGGCATCCATGCCGCGTACCCCCGCGGCTAAACTTTTTTAGTAATCGGGAGCTTCTCCC
>JAIRZS010000097.1 GCA_031267115.1 Treponema sp. | reverse complement strand
GTCGTCTTTTACGGCCTTCTCCTCTTCCGCGTCCTTGTCGTAAATCCCGTGGACCCGGAGCCAGGCCATAAGCGGATCAACTCTCTCCGGCTCTTTCCCGGCTTTCCCGCTGCCGGAGCCGCCCTTCCCGCCTTTCCGGGTTTTTGCTGTCTGCTGATCCCATTGATCCAGGATATCGCCAAAATTCATCATATACTGCCCAGGGCGGCTTTAAAAACCCTGCCTGGTTTTCAAAGCCGCCTTGTATCCCATAACCCATGAAGTTGGATAGAGAGACTCACACAAGACTAAAGTTTTGCGTGAGTCTTTATTCCCTGGAAATATAACCCCTGGGACAAGCCGAAAGTTACGTAATTCCCCGGTTTAAGCCCGGCGGTCTCGGCGGCTCATTTTTCCCAATAGCGGAAGAAAACGCGGAAGACCCCGCCGAGGGCTTTCAGGCGGGAAGCGGCTGTCCGGCCGCCGAGGAGTTCGGCAATGGCGCGGACGCCCCGGTAGACTTTTTCCGTATAGGGGTGCCAGAAAAGGTCTTTTTTGACAAACGGGAGGATGTCGTCCACAATGACCTGGGCCTTGAGCATTTCGCGGAACCCCAGTTTGCCGTGGGTACGGCCAATACCGGAATCGCCGAAACCGCCCCAGGGCGTTTCCGCAAGCCCGTGCGACATAAGGTGGTCGTTGATCATCACCGCGCCGGCGTTGATTCCCGAGGCAAGCCGCCTGGCCCGGCGGGAATTCCGGGACCAGACCGAGCCAGTAAGGCCGTAGCTTGAGGCATTGGCAAGGCGCAGCGCCTCTTCGTCGTCATGGAAGGGAAGCGCCGCCGCCGCCGGGCCGAATATCTCGGCGTTCATGATGGGCATATCCGGGGTGACGCCGGTGAGCAGCACGGCGGGGAGGAAACAGCCTTCCGTACCCGGCGCGGGGTCTTCCGGCACGCAGCCGCTTTGGGCGGCGATTTCTGCCCCTGCGGCAAGGCAGGCGTCTATCTGCTTTTGGACAGCTTCCTTTTGGCGCAGCGTGGACATTGGGCCAAGGTCCGCGTCCGGCCCGCTTCCGGGTTTCAGGCCCGTGATCAGGGCGCTGAGTTTTTCCAGGAAGGGCCGGTAAATTTTTTCGTGGACCAGGATGCGCTGGACGCCGCCGCAGCTTTGGCCTGCGTTGGAAAAGCCCGCCCAAAGCAGGCCCCGCGCGGCCCGGTCCAAATCGGCGTCATCGCAGACAATGGCGGCATCGGAGCCGCCCAGTTCCAGCACCAGGGGGAGGAGCCTTTCCGCCGCCAGAGCCATCAGCTCCCGGCCCGTAGCCGTGGAGCCGGTAAAGAAGAGCTTGTCCACTCCCCCCTTAATAAAAGCCGGCCCCGCTTCCCGGCCCGGCATTTCAATGTAGTTAAACAGGCCCGCCGGGAATTCCGCGGCGTTGAAAACGGCCTCCAGGGCGCGTCCCACGCCGGGGATATTCGAGGCAACCTTGAGCACGACGGCGTTCCCCGCGAGCAGGGCCATTACCACTTCGGAAAAAGGGATGGCAAAAGGGTAGTTCCAGGGGGAGATGATCCCGACAACACCGTAAGGCTTATAGACCAGGCGGCTCCTCTTGTTGAACATGAGGAGGCTGCCGCCGCCTATGCGCCGGGGCTTGCAGAAACGCCTGCCCATGCGGATATAGTACCGCGCCGCCATTAATGCCGGCAGCACTTCCGCGGCAAGGGCGTCTATTTTCAGCTTGCCGTTTTCCCGGTGGATGGTATCCGTAATTTCATCAATATGGGAACCCAGGTATTTTAACGACTGCCTGAGCCGGGCGGCCCGCTCCGGGAAAGAACAGGCAGCCCAGGCAGCCTGGGCCGGGCGGGCGGCGGCGATTTTCGCGGCAAGCGAATCCGCTGTTTCAATTTTGTTGTACCTGTTACTCATTTGGCCTCCGTAACCCGTCCGGTAAAATGGTCCATTGCATGGTTAATGCCGAAGAAACTGACCGCCGCGTCAAAAATAAAAGGGGGAAGCAGCCTGAGCAGGAAAACAGAACGGATAATAGGCGGCAGGACAATCATCCTTTTGTTTTTCAGTATTGCCTTAACAATGCGCCGGGCGGCAGTTTCGCTTTTCAGAATGGGCAGGAGCAGGGGGATACGGCTCCTGACCCCTTCGAACATCCCGGTGTTAATATAGAACGGGCAGACCAGCGTTGTTTTAACCGCGCTCCCGTTCCTGCGCAGTTCCATGGTAAGCGCCTCGTGATAACCGAAAGCGCCGAACTTGCTGGCCGAATAATCCACAAGCCCGGTAATGCCGATGATTCCCGCCGCAGAAGCGATAGTTACCAGGCAGCCGGAATTCCGCGCCAGCATACCGGGAAGGAATGCCTTTGCGGTCCAGAACAGGGCGAGGGTATTGACGCTGAAGGTGCTGGCGATCTTCTCGTCCGGCGTTTCAAGCAGCGGGGAGCCGGAAACTACCCCGGCGTTGTTGATCAGGATGTCCGCCGGCCCTACTTCCGCCTCAAGCTTTTCGGCGGCCCGGTATACGGCTTCCCGGTCGGAAATGTCGCAGTTCATAGCTTTAATGAAAAGCCCCCGGCTCCGCCCCGTCTCTTCCATTTCGCGCAGGCCCGCGTCGTTCCTGTCCCACACAACCGTCTTTGCCCCGCGCTCCGCGAAATCCAGGGCCATAAGCCGCCCTATGCCGCTTGAACCACCGGTGATAACAACAATTTTATCAGTCAAACTCTTCATGCTGCCAGTATAATAAAAAAGGCAGGCTGAATATAAGTACCCTAAAATATCAGTTTCCGTATTTTACCGCTAAGTCGAAATATATCCGTTATTTTTTACCACGAAGTCGAAGAAATCGAAGAAGGAGGTCAAAAAGAAAGACTTGTGAGCAAAAACTTATTCGACTTTTTCGACTTCGTGGTAAATAAATAGCGGCAAAATTCTTCTCCACGGAACGCGCAAGGGATTGGAGCGGTATCCTTTTTTGACGCAGGCAAAAAAGATACAAGCGTAAAGCCCGGTCCGTGCGCCACAGGCGCGCGGATGCGCCCAAAATAATCCGAAGCGTTACGGTAGTTCCAGGCGAACCGGCGATTCCGGGTTTAAACGCTTGGCTTGCGGGCAGGGCCTGCGAAACCGCTAAATCATGCCCCCCAAATACCGATAATCCTATTAGAGGGAGCGTTTCCCGAAGCCCGGCGGCTTTGTGAAGGCTCGATGTTTACCGTGAT
>JAIRZS010000094.1 GCA_031267115.1 Treponema sp. | reverse complement strand
TTTTACTTCTTCAACTTTGCGGTAAATCTTCGCGGTATAAATGCCCCGATACGGAACGCGCAAGGGATAGAAGCGGTATCCTTTTTTGCCGGAGGCAAAAAAGATACAAGCGGATAGCCCGGTCCGGCGCTTGCGCAGCAAGGGCCGGATGCGCCCGGATTAGAAATTGGGTGTGTTTGACTTATCCGGTCCTATGGTTTATCCTTCTATTTAACAAGAGACAGAAAATGTTAGCAAGAGACAGGAAATGTTGACAAGAGGCAGGGAAACGCATGGTTATGCCTAAGGCTTTACGGCAAACAGCGGCAGTATTGCTGTTGTTCCTCCTTTTCGCGTCCTGCCGGACCTTCTCGCCGGTGCGGGAAACGGGTATTACGCCCGCCGGTTTCGTGTCGATTGACGCTGTTGTTCCCCAATGGGAGCCTTACGCGGAAGAATTCGGCGGGGGGCTTTCGCTTTTTGCGGGCAGGCTGGACAGGCCCCGCCTTGAGTTCTGGGCGCTCCGGGCGGATTTGAACGAGCCGGGGCTTTCCGTAGTGGTGAGCGGCCCCGAACCGGTAAACGGCGTCCTCCGGGAGAACTACATGCCCGCCGTTTCCGTATCGCTTTTTGTAGAACGCTACAACTGCGTCGCGGGGATTAACGCAAATCCCTTTAGCCCGGTTTCGGCAAAACTCGGGGAGGACCGGTTTATCGACGGGATTGCGGTTTCGCGCGGCGTTCTGGCCGCCCGCCCCGACCCCCGCTTCGACGCGCTGGTATTTTACGCGGACAGTGCCGCCGGAGAAACCGGCGGCAGTAATACTGTTCCGGCTTTGCGGAAAAAAGCCGCCATCGTCCCCCAGGCGGAGCTTGCCGCCGCGTTACAACAGGATGCCGGTTTAAGCGGTATTGAAAACGCGGTGGGCGGCTTTCAGATTGTGCTTTGGAAAGGGGACCCTGTTGGGCGCGTGCTGGATCAGGCCGCCGCCGGAAAAGCCCCAAGGCACCCCCGGAGCGCGGCCGGGCTTTCCGCCGACGGGAACACCCTCTACCTCCTTGCCGTTGACGGAAGGAGGCCCGCCAGCGCCGGCGTTACCGAAGCGGAGCTTGCCTTAATACTAAAACAGCTTGGCGCTTACGACGGGCTTAACTTTGACGGGGGCGGCTCGACCGCCCTGGTGCTGCGCTCCCTCCGGCCCGGGGCGGGGAAGCCCTACGGCAGGGCCAGGCCGGTAAATATCCCTATACACAAACAGATCCCCGGCTGGGAACGCGCCGTGGCAAGCTGCCTGGGTATCAGGCTGGGCGGGGAATGAGCTTTTGCCTGAATAAGCCTTTTGCTTTTACCGCAGCCCCGAAATACGGTAGCCTTGCGGGGCAAGCTCTTCCCAGGATGAGGGTTCAAGCACGTCCTTGTCTATGTGCAGGTACAGTTCCGGTTCGTACCCTGCCCGGGGGTAGAGAAGGTTGCGCGAGTTAAGGTAGGCAAGGTTGATTCCGGGCGTGGAAAATTCGCCCGCGCCGGAACGGATCATGGTTACCGGATCGCGGGTAAGGCCGTCCCAGGCGCGGGATGATTCGGCGTAGAGGCCGAGGGCGCCGGCGCGGTATGCGGGGTTGCCGGTACGCTGGGTAAGCGCCTCCATGGTAACGCCCAGATTGTTGCGGGCCACCATGAGCCTTTCCGCGAGCTCCATGTGATCCGGCCTGTCGTTGGGACTCAGCGCCGGAAAACGGGCGCGTTCGGTTTCCAGAATATCCAGCAGCCGGGAATAGTAACCCTGCGCGGCGTAGAAGTTTCCCCGCTCATAGGAAACATTTCCCAGCGCGTGGAGAAGCCGGCGGTTCGGGGGTATTTCCTGGGACACATCGAAAAAATATCCCAGCGCGTCTTCCCATTCGCCTAACTGGTAATGGGCCGACCCTATGCGGTACCGGATTTCGGGCGGCGACCAGCCGCTCTGCTCCGCCCGCCGGTAGTAGCCGAGCGCGGTTTCCATGTCCCCGGATTTGGTAAAGTACTCAAGGTCTCCCATGTCGGCATAGAGCCTGCCGTATTCGGGGGCGGCGGAAAGGCGCCGCCTTCTCAGGGCGTCCTCGAAAATACCGATGCCTTTAACCAGGTGTTCTTCCGCCTTGAAAAATTCCCTTGAATTTATCAGGGACGCCGCCATGCGCCGTTCCGCGTCAATCCGGAAGCTTATCCGCCGGGACGATTCCTCGGGCGCGCTGTCGAAAACCCTGAGCGCGTTTTCCAGGGCGATACGTTCCTCGTCCCTGTTTCCAAAATCGCGGTAGTAGCGCGCCAGGTGATAGTGGGCTTCCGGCAGGGCAGGGCCTTCCCTCACCGCCCGGAGCAGCAGGTTGCGCAGCCCCTGTATGCGGGAGATGTTCGCGTCGGGCACCCCGTCCGGTTCTTCGAACCGCTTGTCAAGGAGATAGCCCCCCAGTTCCGCGACCGTGCGGGGGCTGATCTTCCGCCGGGCAGCCTCGTCAAAATACCCTTGCAGCGGGATCACTTCCGCGAGGTTATCGGTTCTGATAAAGTAAAGCAGCATACGCTCTACAAT
Organism: Treponema sp.; assembly: GCA_031267115.1. Lineage (GTDB taxonomy): Bacteria > Spirochaetota > Spirochaetia > Treponematales > Breznakiellaceae > JAIRRR01. Next base: position 8,884 of record JAIRZS010000094.1, on the reverse strand, counting down.
CGGGTCTTTCCAGCCGTAACGCTCCAGAAGCCTCGCGTAGGCATAGCGGGCGTCTTCATAACGGGCCGGGTCTTCTTCTCCCCAGGCCAGGTAATTATCCCCCAGGGCCAGAAGGCCCTCCTGGTCATTTACCGCGTAATCCAGAATATTGGAACGGAGTATATGTTCCGCCTTGGGGTAATTCCTGAGATTGGTTTCCATTACCGCGTAGTCAAGGGCGCCTTTTTTATCACGCGGGTACCAGCGCAAAAGCTCGTCGTATTTTTCTTCCGCGTAGATATACTGCCGTTCATCCTGAAATGCTTCGGCATACCGGTAGAACCAGTTCTTTACCCGGCGGATTCTAAAGGCCTGATCAAAGCGATCGTTCGCCCGCTCGTATTCCCCGTCCTCGATCCGTTCGAGTCCTGTCCGGTAAATCGATTCGGCGTGTATGGGAAGGTAAATAAACTGCCGGATCAGAAAGACAAGGGATGCGGCAAACAGAAGCGCCATAAAAAAAACCGCCGCCGCCGGAAGGAATCTGTGGACAAAAATATAGGGGAAGCCCGCCTGTTCCTCTTCCAGGTCTTCGCCGGTTTTCTTTTCAAAACCTTTGGGAATGGGAATGGTACGCCCCAGTATCTTTCCCGCCAGAGACGCAGCTTCCTTTGGGGAGCCTCCCGCGATCAGCAGTTTTATCAGCGAGGATAGAAAAGCCGGTTCTACTAACTGTTCCGCGATAATCTCTTCGACAGCCAGTCTGAGATTCAGGGGGTACGAACTGATAGCGGCAAGGAGTTTATTGTACTGTTCCTCGCTGAGGCTTATCTCCTCGATTTCTTCGGGTTTTAGCTCCGATGTTTTGGCCCCGCCCCTGCGCCGTTTTCCTTTCGCGCCGGGCGCGGCCTGGGGGGCTATCTTTACCGCCGAACCGAAAACCGAAGCGTCGAGGCCCTCAAGGTCAAAATTTTCCAGCCCGCCAAAAGCGCCGCCGGAATCGGATTTTATTTCCGCCGGGTTTATATCCGTACCCAGGCCGGCGTCGCCTTCCATGTTGAAATTTTCAAAAGAATCGGGGCGAGGGGCATTTTCCGCAGGTTCCCCGTCAGGACTCCACGAAGGCGCTCCCGAAAGGGATTCTTCCCCGGATTCTTCGGGCAGGTTAAGGTCCAGATCGTCGTCATCGGCAAGGGATTTAAATCCGGAAGTGCCGCCGCCGTCCTGGGTATCGGATTCGGCATCGGTCCCGGCGTCGCCCGAAAGATCAATGCCGTCCCCCAGTTCGATTCCCGACAGGTCAATGCCGGATAGATCGAATTCCTCCGGTTCTTCGGCGGGCGGGGTTTCGCCTTCCAAAGGCATCTCCGCGCCTTCCCCAAAGCCCTCATCCGGGATATCAAAATCCGCGGCGGAGGCTTCCCCGCCCATATCAATGGCTTCTTCGCCGCCCCCGTCAAATTCTTCCGGGCCGAACGGTCCCATATCCAGTCCCGCGCCGTCAGGTTCGGTTTCGGCGCGGGACTGTTCAATGTCTTCGCCAAGCCCGTCGAGAAGGCCGTCCGGCACTTCCGGCCCGGCGCTGCCCGCGTCCGCCGCTTCTTCCTCAAAATTTCCAAAATCTTCAAAATCGGGCAGCCCGGAAAGATCGTCCGCGCCGTCCGCCGGCTGAGTCCCGCCGGGGGCGTCTTCCTCCGGGATTTCGCCGGTATCCGCGCCAAACGCCTCTTCGGGCTGCCCGGCGGAGGGTTCTCCGGGCGGCGGGATGCCAATGTCGTCGGGGACTGAATCCAGAAAAGCGCTGAAATCCAGCGCGCCGTCTTCGCCTATGGGGAGAAAATCATCATCCGCGTCGTCTCCGCCGCCTAAATTGCCGGCGTCCGCCTCCGTTTCGCCATCCAGGTCCAGGTCCAGATTGGAGGCAAAATCCCCCAAATCAAAGCCGGTATCTTCGCCGGAATCGCCGTCCCCGGCAGCTTCACCCCTGGCGGCGGCAGCGGCGGCTTCGGCAGCCTCGGCCTCAAAGGGGTCAGGCCCTTCCGGCTCGCGTTCCGGCAGAGGATAGTCTTCGGGCGTCTGCTGAAGCCCGATTAAAATTTCCGGCTCGCGGCCCATCCCGCGGAAGGATTTTTGGAATTCCTCAAGCTGTTTTAACGAAGGCATAATTAAGATATTGGTCCATCAGCCGATAATTGTAAACAACGGATATAGGCAAGCATGAAGAAGTACATACGGTTGATGTTCCTGCTTTTTATTATCGGCAATATCGGCGCCCTGGATACTGATTCTTATGAATTTAACGACCGCCTCCTCCAGGTAAGCTCGGCAGGCAGGCCGGAAATTATCGGGGACGGGGTTCTCTTTACGGCGCCTTCTTCTTACCGCAGCGTAGGCATCGCCTTCGCGCACGAGAACTTTACCCCGGTCTACTGGTTCCGCAAGCTCCTTACCCTGGAGGACCAGGGGCCGCCCCCGGCGAACGGCAAACAGCCGGCCCCCCGGTACGGCAATTCCGGCATCCTCTTCTTCGCCTATACGCCCCCGGAAAATATCCGTACCCTTGAATACCGGCTTGTCATAAACGGCCTTTGGACCGTGGACCCCTTCAACCCCATGCGCCGCGAAGACTCAAAATCGGGGATTTCCCGCTCGGTAGTAATATTACCGGAAATAAAACGGGCGCCTACAATTTTTGAAGGGGCTTCCGGCTCTTTAAACTTCCGCTTTACCGCGCCCCCCGGAGAGACAGTAACGGTCGCCGGTGATTTCAACGGGTGGGATCCCTTTATGCACAGTCTTGCCGAAACCGCGCCCGGCCATTACAGCCTTACGCTTCCCCTCCCCGCGGGGACTTACCATTACATTTTCTACTACCGGGGGGAGCGCGTTACCGATCCGGATAACAGAAATACTGTTTACGATAAATACGGGAACCCGGTATCGGAAGCAGTTCTTAGATAAAAGCTCCGCGCGGCAGGCCGCGGCGAGGCGGCTTATACCCGGATTATGTCCCGCCCGCCGCCCGTAACGCAGCGTGCGCCGCCCGCCTTTACGATGTAGGTGTCCTCTACCCCCGCAAGGCCGATGGGGGGTACCCCCTTTTTCGGTTCCAGGGCGATAACCATGTTTTCTTCCAGAGGCTCGTCAAAACCTTTCGCGATAACGGGCAATTCGTCAACATTGAGCCCCGTCCCGTGCCCCAGGAATTTTACCCGGTGGTGGTTGTCCACCCCCATGAAACAGTCAAGCCCGTTCCCGTCGAGGGAAGCCATAATATCCTGGTATATCTTCGAGGGGACCTCTCCCGGCACAAGGCGTTCCGCCGCCCGTCTTTGTATATCAAGGCAGAATCTGTGCGCCTCTTTGAAGCTGCCGGGCGGTTCCGCGCCGAAAAAGTAAACCTGCGTCTTGTCTGTGTGGTAGCCGCCTATGCCGAAACCGATGTCAACGAAAACCGCGTCCCCTTTTTTCAGCCTGGTTTCCCCGGCGCCCAGCGGCGCGGCGGCCCCGCCGCCTTTCATCCCGCCGGGGCCGTCAAAATACGAAGGGTACAGGGAATTGGCCCCAAAGCCGACCTGCCCGGCGGTGAGTTCGGCCTGCGTCTGGTGGAAACGCGCCAGGCCCTGGTAACCCAGCCGGTACATTTCCGCGACAAGCTCCCCCAGAAACTCCGCCTCGCTCATCCCCTCGCGGAGCAGGCCGGGGACCCGGTCTTCCAGCAGGATCCGGTGCTTTTCCCCGGAGAACTGTATCAGGTCAAGCTCGGCCCCGGACTTGACGCTCCGCACAGTACGGACCGCCGCGTCGAGAAAGGCCGGAGCCTGCATGGGAAAATACTTCCGCAGACGTTCAAGCACGACTACCGGCATAGTGTCGCCCTCGATATAGACGCCGCCCGGTTCCGGGGAAATTAAAGCGTCCCCGGGAAATTTCTCCGCGATGTCCCGGTAGGAAACAAACGGCATTATTTCCTCGTCCGGGGCAGGCAGGCAGGCAGGCCCCGCGAAAAGCGGCGACTCGGTTTTCGCCCTGGCAAAACTGCGCCTTACCCCGTAAAGCAGCCGGCTCCCCCCCGCGGAAGCGGCGTCCCTGCGGATAAAAAGTATCCCGTCCTGCATAGTCCCGGTAAAGTAAAACTGGTTGACAATATCAATAAAAACAGCCGTTTCCCAGCGCGGGCAGCGGCTGTTCATCGTTTCCGTAAACTTCCGGCGCCGCTCCCTGTATTCCTCTGCGGTAAAATCCATAGCACCTGTCCTCCTGGACAATGGCAATATACCACCATTACCCGGCAAACGCAATGAGGCGTATTGCCCAGCGTATTTTTCGGGATCGTCCGGTAGGAAATTTGGGCGCATTTCCGGCCCGCAGGGCCGGATGCGCCCGGAATTACGCTTTTTTACCGGTGATAAGCTTGTAGAAGGCTTCCTGTTTGCCGCTTTTCTCTTTGAGTATATCGAGTTTTTGCGAGATGACCCCGTCGATTTTTTCGATAACCGCGCTTGTTACCAGAATCCTCGCCTTGTAGCGGGGCGCGATTCCGGCAAGCACTTTCGAGCGGGCGGGAGGGGAACCGAACGCGCTGTAACCGCCCGGCTCGCCCCAGACAAAGGCGCATTCCCCGGTGTCGATGCCGAAGTACCAGTCCCCCTGGGGGGCGTGGCTTATAAAATCCATGGTGGCGCCGACGGCTTTTGAGGCGGGGCTGTTGTTGCTGTGGGCATTTATCTCGTCTTCGTAGGGGACTTCGGACCTTACGCTGTTAAGGCAGGCGCGTTCGAGGGGAGAGCCGAAGGCTATCATAACCAGATCCCCCTCCGCGCCGGTAAAGACGCCCCCGAACCGGGCGAAATGCCGGAATACGGTTTGCCTGAAATTCCGGAGCAGGGCGGCTCCTTCCCCCGGGTTTTCCCGGTTTTCGCCGGACAGCAGCGACGGCTGCCGCACGGTAATTACCGCGGCCTTGGCTTTGAGGAGTTCCCCGGGCCGGGGATGGCCTACCCGGATCACCTGGCGCAGGTAAGGCCGCGCGAGGCTCGGGCCGTAGGCGAGGCGAAATTGTTTGGATTCCCTGTTCTTGATCCGGATCGCCATAAAAAACGACGCGAAAACCCCCGCGCCGGCGGTGAGTACGGGCGGCAGCGGATCGATCCAATAGTCGGTAAAAACAAAACCCAGCGAGAATACCAGTGCCTCAAGAAGAATTAGCACAATCCCGGCGGCAAGCGTGAACGCGGGCCTGGTTTTCCGGAGCAGGAACAGTATCGCGAAGGCGATGCCGCCGGACCACAGGAACAGGTACAGATCCGCCAGAGGTACTACCGCGCGGCCGGTAAGGATGCTGTTGGCGAGTATTGCCGAGGCCTCGGCGTCGGTGGGATTGGGTTCCCGGATAAAGGGGATGGCGAATTTTTTCAGGCTGGGCGGAATCCCCTGGACGGCGTTACTGTTTTCCAAAACCGGGCGGGGGGCGGACACGGGACCCATGATGCACAGCGATCCCGCCGCCGCCGTTGAAATTTCTTTCCTGAGGGATGAAAATTCCTCGTATTTGTCCCGCAGATTCATAAAAAAGACTATCGCCTTGTCCCGCAGGGCCACAAGCCGGCCAAGCTCCGCCTCGGCAAGGTGTTCCTGCGCGATAAGTTTTTCATAGCCGGTAACCAGGCTGGTCTCGGAAATCCCGTCAAGGTAGTTTTCTATGCTTTTCATATATTCCCTGCGGGAATTCAGCCACCGGCTCTTTCTTTCGGCGTCCGGTTTTTCAAGCATTTCGTCGCGCAGATTCCTGCAATAGCGGTAGAGGATGGCAGGGTATTCTTCCGGCTCGATGTAGGCAAAATAACCCAGGGGTTCCGCTTCCTGGAGAAGGGCAAACAGTTCCTGTTCCGCCCTTTCATATTCCAGAAATACCGGCAGGGGGACCCGCTTAAAACCCGTGCCGCCGCGGAACCCCTCCACAAGGATATTCCCCCCCCTGTCCAGGGTAATCAGCTCCTCCCCGGCGGAATTGGTAAGGCGCAGCCTCAGCCGGCTCCCCGATATTTCCGGTTCCGCCCGGTTGAACCGGCTTTTAAGCGCGGCATACGCGATATGTTCAATGCCGTCCGCGGCAGCCGCCCTCAGCACGGCTGCCGCCTCCGCCGGGTCTCCGCCGCCCGTTTCTTCCCCGCCGCGCCCGGACGGCGGGAACAGTATCGGGGCGATCCGGCGGAAAACGCCGTCCGGGTCCGGCCTGAGGCGGGAATAGCGGCGGCTGTTTTCCCCCGGCGCGGAGACATTCTGCCTCCGAATCAGGGATACCCGTATATCCTCGCTCTGCCAGACATTGCCGAACGCTTCTATGGCGCGTTCCATAAACGCCGTACCCGATTCGTCCTGGCTCAGGAACGACGAGACAAGCCGCTCCTTGCCCATTTCGGCCAGCAGGATCAGGTCCGCCACGTATTGTTCCGATTCACCGGGGGTAATGGACCCCACCCGTATTCCCTGGAACAAATTGCGGATATTTTGCTCCAGAAGGGCGAATTCCTCGTAAAAACCTGTCCGCAGCTCTTCTTCGGTCCTCGCGCTCCCCAGGGAGGCCCCCAGGATAGGCGTTTGTATGATCAGGCCCGAAGCGTCCGTCTCCGCCAGAGCCAGAATCACCTGCCCCGCCGTTAACGGATCGATAAGCTGCCCCGCCGCCGTACTCTGGTTTTCCGAATTAAAACCTGTTTCTATAAGGGCAAGTTCCGGGGAAACCGGGGGGCCGCGCCGGTATTTCATGAGAAAATCGTAAAAGAACCCCAGGCGGGGGCCCCTGAAAAGATAATTGGACAGGAACAGACTCCCGATCATGGCGATCAGAGAGACGAGGAACCGTAATTTATACTTTTGCCGGAAGATCGAAACTATCATGGGCGCCCGTTACGCTATTTTCGGCGCGTTCCTGCAGCGCCTTAACCGCTTTGCGCGGAATCCGCAAGACGCGGAACAAAATTTCTCCAAAAGACATGCTTTGGAATTTTACCGCAAAGTCGAAAAAGTCAAAGAAGTATAAAAAGCAAGGCTAAAATGCTTCTTTTTGTCGAACTCACGTTACTTACCCGACTGCGAACCTTCGGTTCGATTCGGCTTTGCGGCGGTTTTTTCTTCAATGGCCTGTAATTGCCGGCCGTCAGCGTTCGTGCTTGCTGTAGACCCGCCAGGTCGAGCCGATTACCGTTTCCGGGTCCGAATGTTTCGCGGTCCAGCCCAAAGTTTCACGGGCAAGTTTCGCCGACGCGGTGAGCTTTGCCGGGTCTCCGGGGCGGCGGCCTACAATCCTCGAAGGGACCGGCTTCCCGGAAACCCTGCGGGCCGTCTCCAGAATCTCCAGAACGGAGAATCCCTCCTCGCTCCCCAGATTCACGGTAAGGCTGTTCCCGCTTTTCTTGAGATAGTCCAGCGCCGCCGCGTGGCCTGCCGCGAGATCGCTTACGTGTATATAGTCGCGGATGCAGGTGCCGTCGGGGGTGTCGTAATCGTCGCCGAAAATCTGCACCTCGCCCCGCATCCCCGCGGCGCCTTCCATAATTACCGGAATAAGGTTTGCGGGGTTTTGCTCAAGCCCGGTGATGCGCCCCTTCACGTCATAGCCCGCGGCGTTAAAGTAGCGCAGGGCGGCGAATTTGACGCCCCGTATCTTATCGTACCAGGCCAGAAAACGCTCGATTTCCAGCTTGGTAAAGCCGTAGTAATTTTCCGGGCTGGCCGGGTGTTTTTCGTCGATGGGAAGGTAGGCCGGCTCCCCGTACACCGCGGCGCTGGAGGAAAAAACAATAAAAGGTATCCCCGCCTCCGATACGGCGTTCAGTATATTCACCGTGCCGCTGATATTGTTCAGGGAATATTTTTCCGGCTTTAGCATAGATTCCCCGGCGGCTTTAAAGGCGGCAAGGTGTATCACCGCGTCATAGCCGTTCTTTGCCGCCTCAGCCGAGGACCCCCCGCCGCCCGCCTGAAGCCGGTCCGAAGCGCCCCGGGCCGCCCGGATAAGGTCCGGGTAGTTCAGTATATCGCCGTGGATAAAATCCTCTTCCGGAAAGAGATTCTGCCGCAGCCCGCTTGAAAGGTTGTCGAACACCGTAACCTTGTGGCCCTGATCCAGAAATTCCCTCGCCACATGGCTCCCGATATAGCCCGCGCCGCCGATGATGAGTATATTCAATTTTCGCTCCTGTACTATTGGCGTTCATCTAAAACGCTAGTTTCAGTTGGGCCAAATGTCAAGCCGGGGAGTGCCGCGCGTATCGCCGCCCGCGCGAAAGGGCAGATATCCGGGCAATCCTGTATTTTAATCCGGAATTTGGGCGCATTTCCGGCGCTCCGCGCCGGAAACCGGGCTTTACGCTTGTATCTTTTTTGCCTCCGGCAAAAAAGGATACCGCTCCAATCCCTTGCGCGGGCTAAAAATCGCCCTCCATGGCGATTTTTAGCCTCGGAGTTTGCCAAAGGCAAACTCCATCTATCCGCCGTTGGCGGATAGCAATGGAAACAGCGGCATCCATGCCGCAGGACAGCGTCCCTGCCGCAGACCCCAGGCAATAAATTTATCAGATTTTTTACCACGAAGTCGAAAAAGTCGAAGAAGTTGAATAAGTTCAAAGAACAGAAGCTGTTTCAAAATTTCAGTTTTTGGAACAGCTTCTTACCCCCGGAGAAAATTGCACGAGCTACAAATACCTACCTTTGCGGTTACCTATAATCATCCCCCGAATTGCGGGTCAAGAATAGCCGGCAGGCCGGGAACCGAAAGACTTTCTGGTTCCTTAAGATTCTGACAATTTTGGTGAGAATATCTCCCTTTTTCCGCTCCCCGGCAAAATTTTGCTTATTGTCGGAGCCAATGAAAATTGTTATCTTAAAAAGTAATGAAAAGAAA
>JAIRZS010000057.1 GCA_031267115.1 Treponema sp. | reverse complement strand
GGAACCGCGCCGGTAAGGGCGCAGAATTCAGGAAGCCGGTGGATTATTTCTTCCGACACCGGCCGGCCCAGAGGCCAAAGGGGAAGGACGCCCACGGTGATCGCGGTAAACGGGGGGATTACCGGTTCATGCTCTGCCCAGCCTTTAAGGGGAAGTCCCCGGGAACCATCCCCTTCGATGAGGACAATATCGTAGGCTGCCGGCAGTTTTTCAAGCTCCCCCGGCGGCAGGGCTTCGAGCTTGCCGGTTTCCGGGTTCAAAATGCCTTTCACGGTAACTCCCGGCAGTGATTCTGCCGGGGGAAACATTTTTGCTGTTGGGGTAACAAGGACGGCGCGGGGTTTTTCCGCGAAGCGCCGGGCCAGATGCCATATAAGAGAGGTCTTCCCTCCGGAACCGATGATCGTTACCGGCCCGGCCCGGCCGGCGCTGTTTCCGCTTCCGAAGATTTGTTTTTCAAACCAGGCGCTTAGGGATTCCATGGAATAAATTTCTCCGTGTCTTTGGCCGTGGAAGGACGGACGTATATACCCTTGATATTTTGGCTCATCAGTATTTTTGCTTTTTCAAATTCTTCGGGGTTGACCCGCAGGGCAATACCGCATGCCGGGCCCAGATAGTCCGGAACGGGCATTACCCTTACGCTAATGCCCGCGGCAAGGAGCGCCCGTTCTCCCATAATCGCGTCATGGGCGCTGTTAAAAATAAAAATAAATTCCCCTGCGCCTTCCATCGTTGTTTACAGATTGATGAGCCTTTCCGCGTCCCCCATGGCCGAGGCAATAGCGTACATATTTGTTACGTTGCCTATGACGAGCTTTTCTTTAAGGCCGTAAAAATCAAGACAGGTACCGCAGCTGGAAATAATGGTTCCCCTGGATTCTAACGTTTGGAGATCGGCGACAACATTGGAACCTTCGGTGGTGAGTTTTACGCCTGAATTAAAGAAGAGCAGGGTTTCCGGGGGCGTATCCAACTCCGTGAGAGAATAGATGAAAGCCTTGATGAGAATAGCCCCCAATTCATCGTCCCCCTGGCCCATGGTTTTTTTGCCTATGGCTACGACAAGGCTTCCGCTTCCGCCGGCCGGTACGGCGCGGGGCGCGTTTGTCTCCGGGACATTGGTGATGGTTACCAGGATATTTCCGTCCGCCTGTTTTTCAAAAGAAGACGGGCAGCCCAATCCCTTGGCCATCTTTTCAAGGTTCTGGCGGCTGATGTCGTTGTCTACCAAAACCTTCACTACCTCGCCGGAAGCGGCTTTCCGCAGAGCCTTCTTTGCTTCGATTACCGGAATGGGGCAGGGTTTGCCGAGTACATTAATGATATTCATGTCTTTCTCCTAATACATATAATTTTACAAAAAATTGCTGTTTTTATACGAACACAATTACTGTTATACTATCAGGACAGCCGCTTCTTCCCGTTCGATAACCTCGCCGATGATCGCCGCAGCGGTATCGTCCCGGCCTATGGCATCGCAGAGTTCCCGCGCCGCTTCCGGGGCGGCGGCGATGAGCAGCCCTCCTGAGGTTTGGGGATCAAAGACGATTTCCTGCAATGCCGGGGAAAGGGCGGAAACATCGGCCTTTCCTTCCATATAGTTCCGGTTCCGCTGGGCGGCGGCGGTAGCGTAAAAGTTTTCCGCAAAACCCAGGGCCCCCGGAAGCAGGGGGAGGGAAGCGCCGTCTATGACCAGGGTATACGCCTTGCCCGCCATTTCCGAAGCGTGGACCGCCATGCCGAAACCGGTAACGTCCGTACACGCGTGTATATACCCGCCTGAAACAAAGGCGCTCACTTTTTCCGCGGCCCAGCGGTTGAGCCGCTCCATGGAATCCGTGGCCGCCTTGACGACCGCGCTGTCCGCCTCGCCGCCCCGGAGAGCCGCCATGACCAGCCCCGTACCCAGGGGTTTGGTGAGAATCAGGGCATCTCCCGGTTTACCGGTATCGTTACGGAGTATGTACCGGGGATCGATGAGGCCCGTAACCGCAAGGCCGTATTTGGGCTCGTGATCGAAAATTGAGTGCCCTCCCGCAATCACGGTGTCCGCCTCAAGCGCCTTGGCCGCGCCTCCGGCAAGGATATCTTTGAGAATGGACCGGTCGAGTCTTTCCGGAAAACAGATCAGGTTAAGGGCGAAGAGAGGTTTGCCGCCCATGGCGTAGACATCGCTTAGGGCGTTGGCCGCGGCGATTTTTCCAAAGAGGCAGGGATCGTCCACCATGGGGGAGAAGAAGTCTACCGTAGAAACCAGGGCGCGTTCGCCGTCCAGCCGGTATATCGCGGCGTCATCCCGGCTGCCGAAACCCACGAGGAGAGCCGGGTCCTGTTTTACCTCAAGGGCGGCCAGAAGGTCCGCCAGTTCTCCGGGCCCCGTTTTTGCGCCGCAGCCACCGGAAGTACAATTGGAAAGCAGGTTTATGGGAGATTCCCGGTTCATGGAAAAAGTATACTCCGGCCTTTAATTTTGGACAATATCCGTATACAGCGGAAATCCGGTTCCAGAATGCCGGGGGAAGCTAATACCATACGAGTCCTCCTTTCCTTAAAACCCTCCAGACCCTGCCCGCGCCATTCCCAAAGAGACCTTGTAGTTTTCCGTAAAAATCAGCGGGAATTGTGCTGTCACGGGAAGCCGCTTCAAGCAGCGCCGTGGTTTTCCGTAACAGTGTTTCCGCGTCTCCGTCACAGGCGCGGGACGGCGTGATCCTCAGCCAATGGTCCGCGAGACGCCATCGCCAGAACAGGGCTGTCCCTTCCCCCCCGCTGACGAGGGGCCTGGACCCCAGGAAGAGGAGTTTTCCCTGTCCGGCGGCCGTCCCCGGTTCGGGGATCTTCCTCCGGGTTTGGTCCCGTTCCAGGGCATATTCGTCAAGGAGCTTTGTTACCGTATCGGGGCTCACCGCAGGCGGCGGCGTTCCAAAAGGGAAGGCCGCTTGCACGGGTTCTTCGGTGTTACCGGCCATCCACGCTCCAAGGAGCCGGTCCAGGCCCTCTGTAAAACGGGCGGAACGGTCTTCCCCTTCAAAAGTAAGATCGTTACAGGCGAAAAGGGGCGGATGTCCCAAAGAGGCTCCGCGATTACCATTATTACTATTCACAACATCAGCGATACGCTCAGGCAGGCCGCCCGGTATTTTCAGCGTCTGGTGCAGCCCCCCGCGCCATTCGGCAAAGATTCGGGAATGGCAGGTCAGGACGAACTTATGCCAGAAAGCGGAATCCAGGAGGCCCGCGGCAAAGAGCTGGCGCAGTATTTCCGCCGAGTCTATTATTTCCTGATCTTCCTCGTCCCAGTAACCGTAGATAAGGTACGCGTGGGTCAGGATACCCGCTTCTTTGAAAGCCGCGCAGGAATGTACCACGTCCGGCAGGGAGATTCCCTTTCCTATGCGCCTGAACCCTTGTTCCGTGGCAACTTCTATTCCCCCGGACACCGCGGACAAGCCTCCGGCCGCAAGGAGGGCCGCCGCGTCCGGCGTAAAGGTTTTTTCAAACCGTATGTTTCCCCAAAAATTGAGAGGCGGCCTTCCTTTCAGGGCCTCCTGCCGGTTGCGTTCCGCCAGGCGCACAAGGGAAGCCGCGGGGGCCGCCTCGTCCACCAGGTGTATCCCCCGGACGCCGGTTTTTTCCGATTGCTCCAGCATACGCCGGAAAAAAGTTTCCGTGTTCACCGGATCGTAGCCCCGGATATAGTCCAGGCTTACATCGCAAAAAGCGCAGTTGTGCCAGTAACATCCGTGGGCAAGGTAGGCTTTGAGCCACCGCCCACCGGACCAGAGCCGGTGCATAGGATTGGGATCATCCGTAATTCTGAGGTAGAGGGAGAAATCCACTCCGCTGTAATCGGGGAACACGGTTTGTATTGCTTCTTTCTCAAGGGCTTTGAATCCGGCGTTGTCCGGGGAGGAACTAATCCCGCCCGCGTCAGTACTATTACCGGCGTAAGCGGCATTGATGTCTGTACCCCGGATTACGCGTCCCCCCGCGCGGTAAAGGGTTTTGTACAGCGGAAGAGGTTCCGCCCCGTTGGACCGCGGCAGCCCGCGGCAAGGTAGCTCCCATTGCCGCGGATCGGCGTTTTCCCGGCCTTTCAATCCGGAAAAATCCAGGATAGCCGCCAATGAACCATAGCCCCGGTCGAAAGACAAAAAATCAAAACAATCGAAAACAACGCTGTCTTCCAAAAAACGGAGTTCCGTATTTACATAGCCGCCCCCCGCAACCGTGATGACCTGGCCGCCGAATCTTTGTTTTGCCGACTCCGCGCAGATCAGCGCTCCGGTAAGGCATCCGGGGAAAGGGATGGTAATCAACATAACACAGGGATAATCACCGCTCCCAAAGCCGCCCCCCGCGGTTAATTCCGCCCACTGCCGTTCCAGAAACGGACGGTAGAAAGTCCGCATGATATAGCCATCCAAGTTCTCCGGTTCCGTTGTTCCCCGGGCTGCCAGGGATTCGGCGTAACGGATCAAGGCAAAAGAAGGGTCCAACGTTACCGTGATAAAATCCGCAAGGTCGGCGAGGAGCTTGCTTGCCAGGAGCGGCGCGGCGTCAGGCGACGGCTCCCCATCCATGGAACGCAGGTATGCGTCAAAACGGGGACCGCCGGGGACCACGCCGTTGGCCAGGGCGAGATGGCAGCCCCATTCGTCATCCCGCCCCCGAAGGAACCCCGTCAGCCTCTCTATACAGGAAAGCCAGAGCCCCTCTTCGGACAAAAACCTTTCTATATTGTAGCGAATATGAGGATTCCCAGCGTCCGGAATAGCCCGGCTTTCCCAAGCCCTTTGCGCGCCGGCGAAAACCCGCCTTAGCCCGGCGGGGCAAAAGATTTCGGAAAAGAGGGCAATAGAATGATCGCTTACCAGGGTTTTATAACCCCGCGCGTCCAGGAAGGACTTGAGGTAGTACGGGGCCGGGTAAGGAGCATTGAGCTGAATCAGAGGCGGCTGAACCAGGTATATCACTTAACCCCTTCCTTCAACCGGAAAGAAGGGCAATGAAGACCCGTGGCCCGGAAAACTTCAATCGAAGGCAGATTTTGGCATTTGATGCCGAAAACCCCGCAGGACCGGGGATGACCCGCGTCCCAGGTAACCTTAAAATGCGCGCATTTGAGGCAGTTTGGGGCGCGGGGTGAACCGGAGTCTGAGCCATCGGCAATCATGGGTGTAGAATATCATAAAAAAGAACATCCCGGCAATTTCCGGCCGCCGCCCGGCGCCTCCCTCCCGCTAAACAAGCGGCAGAGGGCAGG
>JAIRZS010000040.1 GCA_031267115.1 Treponema sp. | reverse complement strand
TGGGACGGCTATTGGGAGAGGGAATACGGCGATGTCCTGGCCAATTACGCCACGGCCTATCTCTTTTTCCAGTGGCTCCGGATTCACGGCGGCGGCAATTCAATTTACCGCAGCATCAGTAATTCTGAACACCGGGATTACCGGGCGGTAACCCGGGCCGCCAAAAGCCATATACCCGGTATCACGGAAACGGGGGACCCGGAAATTTGGGACCGGCTCCTCAGCTCCTGGATGATCGCCAATCTGGTAAACGCGGAGCATGGAATTTACGGCTACGAGACTCAAATTCGCACCCAGGTACATGGTTTTACGGCTGAGGCCATGGAGCCCGTCTTATTTTCCCCTGGGGAGGGAATCTATTCGTCCCTGGAAGGCAAGTCCGTTAGCGACAGGATGGACAGCGGGCCCCATATCAAGTATTTGGGGATTGCCGCCCCGCAGGAAGTTGACGATACCCTGCCCTATACCGGCAAAATTCTCCTTACCTACAGCGCTAACCCCAATCCTGCCAATGCGGATGAAAAGGGGTGGGTCTGGAGTTATTCCGTGGCGGAGAATCCTTCCCTGACGGCCGCCCGGACCGCGGTTCCCTCCGCCGGGCCTTCGTCTTATCCCATCGGCGTCCACGATCTGCGGGCCCTCCGGGCCGCGGAAGGGGCCCGGTGAGCCCGCTTCCCGCAGGGCTGGTTTTTTTCCTGGTCCTGGGGACCCTCTGTTTCGATTCTCCGGCCTTTTCCCTGGGCCGCCGGGATAAACCGGATTCCCCCCCGGCGGGCGTTGTGGAGCCGCCGGAAGTTCCCGTTGTCAACGGCCCCCGCGGCCCTGTCCGCGGCGGGGATCTGGTGGAACTGGAGGGCCGCGTCCGTCTTTTGGGGAGCGATCCCTTCCCCGATCTGGTCCTTACCAGCGGGGACGACGAGGACTGGTACCTGGAAGGCCCCTCCCGCCGGGCCCTTCAATCCTATGAACAGCGGATCGTCCGGGTCCGGGGCAGGGTGGAACTGCGGGAAATGGTTCTGGCCAACGGCCGCAGCCTGGGCTTCCGCCGCTTCCTGGCGGATGTGGAACTAGTAGGCTGTCAAGACTAAACAATCAGATATGAAAGACTTGGAGAAAAGAAGATTCACCACGGAGGGCACAGAGTTTCACGGAGTTTGCTGTTATAAATCCTACGCCCTTAAAGCATTTATTCCGTACATCGGCATTTTTTGGGGCTCCCGCCATGCAGCTTTCAATTGTTCAACACGCTCCCGCGTGCTTGTTTGGGCGTCCTCCGTGTTTCTCCGTGCAACTCCGTGGTTTTTTCTTAAATATAGCAATCGCTTAGCAGTGGTTTTGTCGTAAACAACCTACTACGCGGCCGAATTACTTTGTTTCTGCTCCTGCATGACCGAAAGCCGGGCGTAGAGGCCGCCCCGGTTCATAAGCTCTTCGTGGGTGCCCTGTTCCGCCACCTTGCCGTTTTCCAGAACCATGATGACATCGGCCCGCCGTATCGTGGAAAGCCTGTGGGCGATCACAATAATCGTGCGGCTGCCCGAAAGCCCGTTAATAGCCTCCTGGATTTCGCTCTCGGTTCCGGTATCCACCGCGCTGGTAGCCTCATCCAGAATCAGAATCGGCGTATCCCTGAGAATAGCCCTGGCGATGGCGATACGCTGCTTCTGCCCGCCGGAAAGCCGTACCCCCCGTTCGCCGACTACCGTGTCGTAGCCCTGGGGCATGGCTCTGATGAAAGAGTCGGCGCAGGCGGCCGCGGCCGCCCGCCTGATCTGCTCCGGCCCGGCCTTGGGAGAGCCGTAGGCGATATTCATGGCGATGCTGCCGTTAAAAAGAAAGGTGTCCTGAAGCACTATGGAGATATTGCCCCGCAGGGAACTTAGGGTAAGGGTCCGTATGTCCCGGCCGTCGACGTAAATGCTTCCCTCCTGGGGATCGTAAAACCGTTCCAGCAGGGAAAGCACCGTCGTTTTCCCGACCCCCGTGGGCCCCACGATGGCCAGCATACGGCCGGCCCCGGCGGTAAAACTTACGTCGTCCAGAACCACATCGTCATCGGCGCCGTAGCGGAATTTCACGTTTTCAAAACGCACTTCCCCCTTACAGGATTTCAGCGTGCGGGCGTCGGGCGCTTCCTTCACATCGGACTCGGCGTCCAGGAGTTCGAACACCCGCACCGCGCCGGCGTAGGTGTTCTGTACGTCCTCGGCAAGCCGCGCCAGGGTGGCCAGGGGCTGATAAAAAAGACTAAGGTACATGACAAAGCCGACCACGTCCGCCAGGGACAGGCGGCCCCGGCTTGCCATATAGCCGCCGAGGCCCACCACGATAACCGTTCCCAGGGACGTGAGCAATTCTATCCCCGGGTGGTAAAGCCCCGACGCGATATTGGCGCGTATATTAACCTGTGAATAAATTTTAGTATGCTCCCCCAGTTTGATCCGCTCGTTTTCTTCCTGCACAAAAGTCTGGATCTCCTTCATCCCCTGGAGGTTGTCCTGCAAGGCGCCGTTCAGTTCGCCCAGGACCCGCTGGTTTATCATAAACAGGGGCCGAACCTTTTTTGAAAAGAGGGTGCTCACTATCACCACAAAGGGAACCGGGATAAGGGTAAACAGGGCAAGGGACGGATTGATGACGAAAAGCATAACCGCCACGCTCAGCACCACCAGGGCGTTGGAAACAAGATCCGGCAGCGCGTGGGCCACGAGGAGTTCAAGCTGCCGGGTATCGTTGACTATCCTGCTTAAAAGCTCGCCGGTCTGCCGGTTGTGGAAAAATTTCAGCGACAGGCTCTGAATCTTGTTGTACACCGTGAGCGTCAATTCGGGAACAAAACTCCAGGCGGCGATATGGCTTACCGCGATGCTGAGGAAACGGCAGACCGCGCGGACAATATAGGCGGCGGTCAGAATGATCACGTACAGGAGGATCCTGCCCTCGCTGAGGAAGCCGTCCCCCGAAGAAGATGCCAGGGTTCTCGTAAGGCGGCGCACGATTTCTGGGGTTACCAGGTTCAGGAGGGCGGCGCCCACGATGCCGATTGCCGCAAGCAGCAGGGTTCCCCAGTATTTGCGGGCCATGCGTAAGATGCGCAGTGCAAGTTTCATAGTATCTCCCGTCATGTTTTAGTAGAAGCCGTTTTACAAGGGCTTTTCCGGCCCTTCCGCGTATCCTTTCTTCTATGGGCGATTATAGCCTTTTTGAACGATAAGACGTAATACCCCGGCGGCGCGCTCCATGCCGGCAGGCTGATTACTCTTTCGGCCTTGCCGTGTTTGTTTTGCAAAAACCGTTGCGTGGAAAGTACGGTCGGTATAAAATGGAAAAGCGGGGAGGGTGTTTTGAATATACTGGTTATCAACGGAAGCCCGAGGGGCGGAAAAAGCAATACCTTAAAACTTGCCGACGCGTTTATCGAGGGAATAAACAAGGCCGGAAACCATTCGGTGGAAATAATCACCGTGTCCCAGCAGACTATAGAACCCTGCCGCGGCTGCTTTTGCTGCTGGGAAAAAACACCGGGGAAATGCGTTATCGCCGATGATATGGGCGGCATCCTTGACCGGTATAGTAACGCCGACCTAATTATTTGGAGCTTTCCGCTTTACTATTACGGCGTACCGTCAAAGACCAAGGCCCTTATCGACCGTTTGCTGCCGACTAATTTGCCGGATATTATCATCCGGGCCGACGGTTCGGCGGGGCACCCGCCGCGGTATACCGCAAAAGACCAGCGGCATATTCTTATTTCAACCTGCGGGTTTTTTACCGTTCAAAACAACTACGAGGCGTTGACCGCGCAGTTTGAAATTATGTCCGGCGGCCGTCTTGTTAAAATACTCTGCCCGGAGGGCGAATTGTTCCGCGTCCCCCAGTTGGAAGGGCGGACAGACGAATATTTGTCCTATGTTGTCCGGGCCGGAGAGGAATATATAAAACAAGGCGGTTTTTCGGAGGATACGCGGAAAAAATTAGACGAGCCCCTATACCCTCCGGGACAATTTATGGAAATGGCTAATCTAAGCTGGGAAAAGGGCGGAGCTGCACAGAAAGTAGAAGACAAGGCGTACCGGCTTTTACGGCAGATGTCGGCGGTGTATAAACCCCACGGAGAGGACAAAGAAATCACCCTTGAATTTTACTTTACAGATTTAGAAAAAACGTACCAGCTCGTCCTGGAAAAAACAAAGTGCGCCTTTAGGGCGGAAAATTTCCCGCCCTGTACTCTGCGGATAGAAACAACCTTTGAGGTATGGGCCGCCGTTTCCGAAGGCAAGCTGAGCGGCCAGGACGCGCTTTTCCAGCATAAGTACCGTGTAACCGGCGATTTTTCCGCCCTGGAATTTTTGGAACGCTGTTTTTCCGGCAGAAAGAACGCCGGAAAAGCGGGGGAAAGGGGGCCCGGGAAACGGGCGATGGGGCTTTTTATTCTTCCCTGGGCGGCCTTTTGGACGGCGGTTCCGCTCTCGCCGGATTTCGGCATATACCTTGCGCTTGTCCTTGCCGCCGCGGTGCCGGTTTTTTCGGTTATAAGAAAATTGACCGTGTATGACGCGGTAAGCGTATTGTGCGTTGCGGTATTAAGCGTATTAACGATTACGGGATTTAATTTACCGATTCTTGTTACCCTTTCCTACGGGCTCTTTGGATTATTATGGCTTACCTCGATTGGTACGCGCATACCCTTGAGCGCGTGGTACTCGTCGAACAAATACGGAGGGGAGGCCGCCTTTAACAACCCGCTTTTCTTATTGACCAATAAAATAATCAGCATCGGCTGGGGCGGCATGTATATTATTTCCTGTACCTGGGTGTGGGCCGTAATGCACAGCTATTATTACCAGCTCGCGGGGCTGATAAACATGGTATGCCCCCTGGTAATGGGTATATGTACGGCGGTTTTCTCGAAACGTTTCCCCGCGCAGTACGCGCGGAAATCCAAATAGATTGGGGCTTGTATGTTTTATAAACGGTTGTATTTTTTAGCCCTCTCGGCCTTGGTATGCGGCCCTGTCTTTGCGGATGTTTTCGACGCGGCGGCCTTTCAGGCGCGGTATCTAAGGGTCATGGAGGGGTCGAAACAGGATATGCTTGCGGCGGTCGATTACCTTAACGGCGTACTGCGGGAGGACCCGCAAAACCCGGAGGCCCTGATATACAAGGGCAGCATCCTCGCGAAAGTTGCTTCCGTTGAGCTTTTGTTTTGGAATAAATTGGCCCATGTCAACGAGGGCATCGATCTTATGGCCCGGGGCATGGAACTGCTGGACGGCGGAGGGGGAAGCAGCGTGCCGGATAATCAAAAATTGATTATGTATATAAACCGGGGCATAACCTGCGCCAGTATTCCCGGCAGTTTTAGGCAGCGGGACGCCGCGATCCGCGAACTGGAACGGGCGAAGGGGCATCCGCATTTCTCATTTGCCGGTACGGAAACCCAGGCAAAGGTGCTCGCGTCGCTGTCCAAGGCATACCGGGGCAAGGGCGATAAAGAGGCCGCGGCGAGGTTGTTACAGGAGGCGGCGGATCTTGACGCGGCAACGGCGGAAAAATACGCGGAATGAAGCGCGGGCGGCAAGGCGCGGACGGGCTGTATACGCCGTCCTCCGCGGCGGCCCGTTCCTCATCGGACATGAACTCCGCGCTGCCGCAAAATCAAAACCGCTTCAGCGGAGGAAATTTCCCCGGAGTTTTGCGAAGCAAAACTCCCAAGGCGAAAGCCGCAGGCACGGAGGCCGGCTGTAATGGTTTCATAAGTTTTTTGCGAAGCAAAAAACTTACAGCTCAAAAACGGCACGGAGGCCGTTTTTGAGCAGCGCAAGGGATAGAAGCGGTATCCTTTTTTGCCGCAGG
>JAIRZS010000015.1 GCA_031267115.1 Treponema sp. | reverse complement strand
CTGTTCCAAAACCCGGTTGGTTTTGGCCAGGCTCTTGGAAAAACCGGCCAAAAGCCCGGTTTTTCCCCTAAATCTAAGGAAGCTGTTCCAAAAACTGAAGTTTTGGAACAGCCTCACTTAACCGATTTACGGCGCTCGGCGATGCCGGTAAGATCGCGGAACAGAAAGGGGGCGCCGTCGTCCAGGATGACCTTGCCCGAAAACGTACCGAATACCTGCCGGCGGTTAAGAGAATGGAAAAGCATGCGATTCCGGTCAATGCGGTCCTGGAAAGGGGCAAAGGTCATTTCCAGCCGGTTGTCGCTGCCGGAAAAGCGCCAGGGTTTCATCCAGTCGGCCGGGGTCAGGTGAAAGGTAACCTGGTCCAGTTTGTGTATCCTGCCGTTCAGGAAAAAAGCGTTGTCCGTGCCAAGGCTTGAATCGGCCCCGCCGTATCCCACGCTAAAACCTACCCTGTCATCCCCGGCATAACCGCAGGCGGAAGCCCACCACCGCACATCGGAGGGGGGGCGGCTCCCCCGGGTCCAGTCCAGAATTCCCCAGCCCTTGCCCTGGGAAAAAACGATCTCCGAAATGCCGAACTGTATCACCCCCTCGGTACAGAAACAGGGGGATCTCCGGGAAAGGATAAAGGCGGCTTTCTGGCGTGTCCAGGGCATGTGGGTCACCAGGGATTCCGCGCCGGGAAGGGGGGTAAGTACCAGTTCCCCCCGGAGGTAGCGATGATGCCCGAATTTGGGGAAGTCAAACCGGATAATCCTGATGCCGCCGTCCATGACTGTAAATTCCAGGAAAAATTTTTTCCGCTGAACCCGCACGGAGCCTTCTTCGCTTGAATCGGGCAAATTGAGCGAGCCCAGCGAAAAGGGGAAATTGTAGTACTGGGTGGATCGTTTTTTATCTTTCAGGGAAATCACCGAGACGCCCACATAACCCAGATAACCGTCGTCGAGTACCTGCATGGTAAGCATGTGGGTAGGGGAGAAGACGATGTAGCGGTCGGAGGCGACGGTCCGCCGGGCGGGACTCCTGAGCAGCTGCGCCGTATAGTTGAACACCGGCGAGCGCGCCCAGCCGAAATTTACCGGGCGGCCGGAATCGTCCAGTACCGAAAGGGGCGCGCTAATCTCGATCTGCGGCATAAGCGTCCCGCCGTCAGGGAATTCTGGGGTTGATAATACATGCCACGATGAGCGATACCACCCCAATCCCCAGGGGGATATACCCGTAATTAACGGCCATTTCCGCCGAGGGGCCGCTTCCGTATAGTCCGTATAGATTCGCGCCCAGGCCAATGCCGCTCAGTACCGTGCCGGCAATAAGGAACGCGTTCTTCAAAATCAGCCTTTTGCGCCCGCCGGAAGGGGGCGGGACCTCTCCGGCAGCGGCCTGGCGGCGTTCCCCCGCAAGAACGGCGCTTTCGCTGTCGATAACGGGGAATATCACGTAGCGTTCCTCGCCGTTTTCGTTTATCACAAGGCGGGAACCCTGCCCAGGCAGCGCGGTGTCGGGGGCGGCCTCCGGGGATTCCCCGGAAAAAGGCATGCTTTCCCAGAAATAGAGGATAGCCGGATCCAGCGGCTTCCGCTCAATCACCGAACGGGTGCTTCCCGCCTCAATGGCTACCCGCTCATATTCGCTAACAGCAAAAGAGGTAGTACCGTTGGTTCCGGACAGGAGTATATCCGTAGAACCCCGGAAGCTGTACACCTGAAGCCGCATACTGCCATTCCTGCCCTTTTCGATGAGCGATTCCCCGGGGTGTATCGTATAGTCCACATTAAAATCCCCGCCGGAAACATCCATCACCGCGTTTCCCGCCTTTATCTTCAGGTTTTCGCCCTCAAAATCCAACGGCGCGGCGGAAACCACCCGCATCTGCCCATAGAGCAGTTCCAGCGTCGCCGCCCCGCCCGCGAAGGAATAAAACCTTAAGGTCGAACCTTCGGCAAGCTTGACAAGCGGACGGGACTCCTCCGCGTATTCGCCCGCGGCTGCCCAGCTTCCGGAGAGAAGCTGCAATTCCGCGGAACTTTCCCTTCCGGTCATGACAAGATCCCCGGGGGAAAGCCCGGCGCCCCCGCCGGGAAAATCATATTCCGAGTAAACCTGCCCCTGGCCCGCGACGGTCAGCGTGATCTCACCGCCCTCAACATGGTAGACCCGCAGCATGGCCGCTTCCTGGGCGCGCAGAAAAAACGGAAGCGCAAGCAGGGCGGCGGCAAGCAAGGCATTTCTTTTTTTCATAACGCTACTATACTATGAAAACCGGGCAACGGCAAGAAGAAACGCGTTTTAACAGAAGAAATACAGGGGAAAGCCGCGAGGACAGGGCCGGCCCCTGAGGGTTCCGTAAAAAAACGTAACTATTCAGTCACCTGTGGGGGATAGCGAAAATCGGCGGAATGAAGGGGCTTTTAGCCCCGAAATGAGCCGATTGGGAGCGAAAGGGCCTTGATGCCGCGACCAGGCGGGAGCGGCTTCTTTGCCTCCTTTGTTAAAGCATTGGAGAGCAGGAAAAATTCTCAAATTGCACTATGACCGAATAGTTACAAAAAAGCTAATATTTTGTTTTCCATATCCGATATACAAAATAGGAGGACAACCTGACCATGGTCGGCGGCATACTGAGAACATCCGCTTTCCCAAGCATCGGCTACGCGATCAACGCGTCGGCAGGCGGAAAAATGTCCCTGCCCGTCGCCCCCTCGGCCTATATTTACTCCCATTTCCGCCATGTTTCCGGCGTCCCCGCCCCTGAAGGCAGCCGGGGCGTAGCCATCAGCAAGCTTAAGATTCTGGACGTGCTTATCGAGCAGCTTGCCCGGATCAAAAAGAATCCCGGCGCCGGGCTTACCGCGGACGCCCCCTCCGATGAGCAGATCGACGCCCTAATCAATCACTACGAATCCCAGATCCGGGCGGCCCAGGCAGCCAACGCCGCCATGCCTTACAATCCCATGCCCCCGTCTTCCGCCGGGGCGCTGCTCAACCTCAGCGCCTGAAAAAACACCGGCGATACCGGCGCGCCCTTCTTGAATTACCCGGGGCGCTATGCCGTGGAAATTCAGTAATACAATGATTTTTTCTTTTTTTATGGGCGCATTTCCGGCGCAAAGCGCCGGAAACCGGGCTTTCCGGGGTTTCGCTCCGCTCCATTCTTTGCGCTCCGCGCAAAGAACGCTCCGCGCCCCTGCAATCCCTTGCGCGGCCGGCGCCAGGTACTTTTTCCCGCCTTATGTTAAATTATCGCGCGATTAGCCGCTTCACTTCTCATTATGTTATAATAAGGATATAATGCAGGCCTTGAGGCAAGGCCGGGCAGAACGGAAAACAGCCGGCCTTTTACTATGCGGCAGGATTGCCGGTCAGGATATAGACGATGAACATTTTACAAATTCAGGCGGAATTATTGCGGCAGGAGTACCCTCATCTCCTGCCCGGCGAAGACCCTGATATTGAACGATATTTTTCTCTGAGAAACTCCGGCCAGTCCCGGGAGGCGCTCAACCTCTACCAGTTCAGGCTGAAGCCCCGCTATCCGGACGACGAATTCCGGACCGCGCTCCTCAGACTCTACCGGCGCAGGGACCCCGCGTATAAAGAACTCCAGATCAGGGCATACCAGGCCTTGGGCGCGCGGTGCCTGGAAAAAATGAAACGGATCATTACCTTTGTAGCGGATCGCTCGGATTCCTACAATCCCCGGGACGCCTATTCTACCATCAAGGCGGCGGAAATGATCAGGCAGATACTTCCCCGGGAGCGTTATGAAGCCGTAGCCGCCATGGAACGGCTCTCCCGTTATTCCCAGGCCCTGAATCTGCGGGTACAGTCCATGCAGCGCGCCACGGAACTTATCGAAGCTTATCTGAGCGATACTCTGACCGTGGTAGACGAGGAGCGCCGCCGCCGGGAAGATGTCCGCAGGCGCGCTACGGCTGAACGCCGCCGGAACTATCAGGGCCTGGATGCCCGCATCTCGAAAAACAAGCCGCCGCCTCTTGGCAATCTGATGGACGCGGTGGTATTTTCACCCGCGGACCTGGCCAATATCGAAATTCCCAAAGTCCTTACCCGCCCCGAGGATAAAACCCTGGCCTTCTTTACCAAATACTGGAACCGCACCGGGGACCAGGCTTTTGAACGCCTCCTGTTCCTCTATTCCCGTAAATTCGGCGTAAAAAACTACGATGTATTTAAGACAATCCAGCGGGGCAAGCAGAACAGCAAGCGCGATGACGAGATTCTCGCCTCGGCCATGTCCTGCATAATAACCGGCTACTACTACTCGGTCATGGGCGATCGTTATTTACAGCGGCAGTGGGCGGCCATTAAAACCAGGCTGCAATTTTCGGCAGAGCAGCCGGCCATTCAGGCAGCCGCAGCCCTGCAAAGGCCGGCGGCCCCTATCGCCCCGGCGACTGTGGCCAGGCCCGTACTCGCGCCAAGGCCCGCCGTTCCCCAGGCTGCCATGCCAAGGCCCGTCACTCCGCCTGCTGCCGCCTCTGCCCCGGCAACAACGGCCAGGCCGGCACCCGCGCCAAGGCCCGCCGTTCCCCAGGCTGCCACACTAAAGCCGGCCGCCCCGGCAACAGCGGTCAGGCCGGCACTCGCGCCGGGACCTGCCGTTCCCCCGGCTGCTCTGCAAAGGCCCGTAAATCCGGCTGTTGCCGCCTCTGCCCCGGCGACAGCGGCCAGGCCGGCACTCGCACAAAGGCCCGCCACTCCGCCTGTTGCCGCTGCTATCCCGGCAACAATAACCAGGCCCGCACCCGCGCCAAGGCCCGCCACTCCGCCTGTTGCTACCACTAACCCGGCAACAACGATCAGGCCGGCACCCGCGCCAAGGCCTGCCGTTCCGCAGGCTGCCACGCCAAAGCCGGCTGCTGCCGCCGCCCCGCCAACAGCGGCCAGGCCGGTACTCGCGCCAAGGCCGGCGATTCCGGCAAAGTCCGCAATACCGGCGGAAAAACCCCGGCAATCAGTGTCGGAACGGCTGCAAGAACTGTCGGGCAGATCCTATGACGTATTCCAGGACCGTTTCCTTGCCCATGTACGGCCGGCAATCAGAAAAATGCTCGGCGCAAACCGGGGAAGATTTTTCAATGTCCCCCTTCAGGCCGAGGATATTGTATTCGATTTTCTCAAAAACCACTACAGCGATCCCTACATGAACTGGGAAGAAAGCAGCGAACGGGCAAGCCTTTTGGAAATCGGTTTCGAGCTTAGCTCGTTGATACCTGTTATTGACGAATGTTATAAAGCGCTCTGACCCGGCCCGGCAGCCTTAAAATACCGGCAGGACGCCGGGCCGCGCGAATTCGAGTTACCGCCGGCCAAAGGCCGCAGGAGAATCAGCCGAAAATTCCTATTAAAA
>JAIRZS010000003.1 GCA_031267115.1 Treponema sp. | reverse complement strand
GCTTTTGATGATCCTGGGGCAGATTGCGCCCGGTGTTTTTGGCCTCGGTTTACCGGTGGTATTCCTCATCGGCGCCGTTACGGGCATTTTTACCGGCCGCCGTTTCAATGTGATAAAAGCCGTGAAAGAAGCGGTTCACGATGTGCTGCCGGTACTGGGAATTCTTGCCGGGGTCGGCATGTTTATTCAGGTAATGACTTTGACCGGCGTGCGGGGCTTTGTTGTGGTAAGCGCCTTATCCGTCAGCAGTCAAATATTGCTCTATCTTGCCATGGCTGTTACCATGCCGATTTTTGGCGCCGTGTCCGCCTTTGGATCGGCGAGCGTTCTCGGGGTACCCTTCCTGCTTGCGATGCTCAATTCCGATCAGATTATAACCGCTTCGGCCCTGTCCCTTATCGCGTCCCTTGGGGACTTTATGCCGCCCACCGCCCTATCGGCAATTTTCGCCGCGCAGGTAATCGGCGAAGAGAAGTATTCCCGGGTACTGAAAAAACTAATTATCCCCGGTATTGTTGTAGTTGGGTGGGCAATTTTGTTCATCGTCTTTTCAAAACAAATCAGATCTTTTCTTTAATCGGGGGATTTTATGTTTATTGTATATTTGATTATTACGGCAATGATTCTGGCGTTTACCACCTGGAATATCATAACGGAAAAAGACTGGAAGGTGCAGGCGGGAGACGCGATGGTACTTATTCCGCTGCTGCTGCGGATCTTCTTGGTAAAATGAGGGGGATGATATGAAAAAACATCATATTACCGCGCTTATCATCGGCATTATTACCCTTGCGGTCTGTTTTGTTTCCGGCAGGGAATTCCTTGAACACCGCAGACCGGAGCTTATTATCGAAGGGCCGGGTGTTACTTCAATACAAAAACTTTCCGCCTGGTATCCGGATCTCGCCGGCAGCCGGGGGGACACGGATGTATATATTTTCAAGGGAGCGGAAGAAGGCGGTTCCGTACTTGTACTTGGCGGCACCCATCCCAACGAACCGAGCAGTTTTTTGTCAGCGGTGGTACTCATTGAAAAGGCCGTGGTTACAAGGGGCACCCTGTATGTGATCCCCCGGGCAAACAATTCCGGTTTTACCCATAACGATCCCCAGGAAGGATCGCCTTCTTCCTATAGGATAAGCAAACCTGACGGTACGGTACGAACATTTCGCTACGGTTCGCGGGCGACAAATCCGCTCGATCAGTGGCCCGATCCCGATGTATATATCCACGCGTCAAGCGGCCAGCGTCTTTCCGGCAATGAAACGCGCAACCTCAACCGGGGATATCCGGGACGTGTTAACGGTACCTTTACCGAAAGGATCTGTTATGGCATCACCGAGCTTGTCAAGAATGAAAATATCAGCCTGACCATTGATTTACACGAAGCTTCACCTGAATATCCGGTAATAAACGCGATTGTCGCCCATGAACGGGCAATGCCGCTTGCTTCCATGGTGGTATTGGGGCTTGAGATACAGGATATCCTTATCGGCCTTGAGCCTTCGCCGAAAAATCTGCACGGACTCACCCACCGGGAACTCGGGGACGCTACCAATACTTTTTCCGTGCTGATGGAAACCGCCAACGCGGCCCAGGGACGGCTGCGGGGCAGAACCGATGAAGCCCTGGTATTAACCGGCCAGGACCCCTACTATGTAAAAGCCCAGCGGCTTGGCAGGCTTTATGTTCCCTACGATGAAAAGGGACACCCGATAGAAGAACGGGTCGGCCGTCATCTTGCCGGTATCGCGGAATTTATTTTCGCCCTTTCCATGGAAGAGCCTGAAAACGAGGTCGATATCGAAGGCATTCCCGCTTATTACGATTTACAGGAAAAGGGCCTCGGCAGCTTTTTAAACTAGCGGGCTTTTAGGACCCGCCCGAAGTCCTCCGGGGCAGACCGGCGGGTTCCCGGGTATTAAACAGGACTCTCGAACAAGGGGTGGAAACAGTGCATGTTATCCTTATTGTCCTGCCCTTTATTTTGCTGCTCTTCACCGCCGAAAGGACGCTGCTTTATTTCGCGCGGAAAAGAATTCCGCTGGTAATTGAGGTGAACGGAACCCGCGGTAAATCGACGGTAACGCGGATGCTGCATGAATTACTCAGGAGAACCGGCAGGAAGGTTTTTGCCAAAACCAGCGGAAGCGCCGCGATGTTCCTGTTTCCCGACGGTTCCGAAAAACCTGTCAGGCGCATTGGTCCGGCAAATGTGCGGGAACAAAGGAATATGCTTGTAAAGAGCGCTTTTTTGAAGGCGGACGCAATCGTTGTCGAATGCAGCGCGGTAAAACCCGAATTGCAGCTTGTTTCCTCACGATACCTCAGACCCGACATTACGGTTGTTACAAATGTCCGGGAGGATCACGCGGAGGAACAGGGAAACGCCGAACAAAGGGCCGCTTCTTTTGCCGGCGCGGTTCCGGAGGGCGGCGTTCTGATAATTACCGATTCGCGGTTTGATTCTGTCTGGGAAAGAGCGGCCCGGCAAAATAATCTGCGGCTTATTTCTTTTCCCGCCGCCGCGGCATTGTGTAAAGAAGGGGGCATCCCTTATGAATTCCCCGAAAACGCCGCCGCCGTGTTTGCCCTGGCCGAATATCTCCGTTTGGATCGCGCTTTGGCCTATGGGGCAATCAAGGAATATCACGCGGATTGCGGGGCATTTGGCTGTTATTTCCGGAAAACAGGGCGGAACAGGGCCGGTTTTATCGACGCCCGGGCGGCTAATGATGTCGAATCCACCCAAAAAATATTCGTCCCCTGTATGCGCAGACTCCAGGGGATGATGAAAGCCCCGCGCCGCATACTGCTCGTGGTCAACCGGGAGGACCGGCCCGACAGAACACGGGCCTTTACGCGATACGCCCTGGACAACGCGGGATCTTTTGATATGTTTTTATTTTTGGGACACAGGCCCTGTTCGCTCCGTAAAGCCGTCAAGGCTCTGCCCTCCGCCTTTATAAACAACATGGACGATCTTGAAAGGATCATAAACACGGAACCGGAGCGGGACTGTATTGTCGCGGCGGCGGGAAACTACGGCGGCAAAGGCAAGCTTCTTACGATGTGGCTTGCGAAAAAAAAGAATGAGCCGGGATTTGTCCGGCTCACGGGGATTGAACTTTTATGAGCGCCGAACAGTACCTTGTAACAGGTATTATTGTTTCTCTGGTATTTACCGAGCTTACCGCCTTGTCTCCCGGCGGAATCATCGTACCGGGATACCTTGTTTTAGGCATGGGACAGCCCTTTGATATGGCCTTCACCGCGGCGGCGGCACTGCTTGTCATGATTGCGGTAAAATTATTATCCGGCTGTTTTATCCTCTACGGAAGAAGGCGTTACGCCCTCTGTCTCCTTCTCGGCCTGGCCTTTAAGCTGCTTGCGGAAAAAACCACGGCGGTTTTTCCGGCATTGGAAGGCGGGGTGTATGTTATCGGCTATTTGATACCCGGCATTATCGCCAATGACATGATTAAGCAGGGTATACTAAAAACCCTCCTGGCTATGGCAACGGCATCAGCCGTGGTCCTGCTTATCGCGGCAGTCCTTTAATGAAGAAGAAAACCCTCCTTTGTCTTGTCATAATTCTTTGGACAGCTATTGTATATAACCATTGGCGTTTTCTTCCCGCCGACGAAGATTGTCTGCGCGCCGCGGCGCTCTATAAGGAAACGCTGCAAAACATCAGTATACCCCTCATCGGCGAAGAATATACGTCCATGACGACAACCCCCGGCAGTCTTGACGCAAAAAAAAGCACCCTGGAACCACTTATCGCCGCTCTTGTGGTCAAGATGCTGAAAGAGACGAAGGCCGGCGCCGGTAAGCCTGCCGGCACGGCTATTGCGATAAACGCTTCGGGTTCCTTTCCCGGTTTTGTACTTGCCTGCCTTTGCGCCTGTTCGGCGCTGCGCCTGGATGCTTTTGTGATTGCCTCTGTGGGATCGTCGAGTTACGGAGCAAACATAAAGGGGGCTACCATTGCCGATATATTGCTTAGTAAAAGGGTATCCGCCTTTGCGGATCAGGAAAATAATTACCCTTTGCTTGCCGTAACTCCCGGCGGTTCAGACGACCGCGGCGCCGGGCTTGACGCCGGCGAACTTGAACGGCTTGCGGCGCTTCTTGCCGGAAACAACATTACCCTTTTCCGTCCGGGCGATATACAGGAGGCAATAAATTTCCGCGCGGCCCTTTTCGCGGAAAAAAATTGCGGTCTTCTTATAAACATAGGCGGAAACCATGCCGGAGCCGGAGCCGACGCGGACATGGCGCTTTTGTACGGAATCATCAGGCCGGAAGACGTGAAAAGATACAGCGGCGACGGCCTTATACAGAGGTATTTGTCCTCAGGGAAACAGGTAATCCAGCTGCTTAACACCAAGAAACTCTACGCCGCGTATAAGATGAGCTTTGATAAAAGGGGCGTACTTATTTCGGGCGGCAATCGCTTGCTGCGTTACCGGAAACCGGGCAGGCTCTTTGTTTTGACCCCGCCTGTCTGCCTGGTGCTATTTGTTCTCTTCAGGCAAAAAAGAAAGGGCGCCTGATAAAAGAGCCCCCCCTTCACGGTTATCCCTTTCCATCTCCGCGTAATCCGGTACGCCTCCATAAACAAAAAGCTTCCCCTTCGCGGCGCCGGTACAGGCGATCAGGGACGCAATCGTTTCAAGATGAACCGCCGTCCGTTTCCACAGCGGGGCCTGTTCGGAGGTTTCTATCAGAAACGCGCCGGCCCCGGTCCTGTCGCCCCATTCCTTATGGGATAGACCCCGCATTTCTTCCGGCGATACATCCATATTCATGGGGATATTTTTTTCTTCAAGATCAAGCACCGCCGATGCGGCAACAGCGGCGTTTTTGGGGTTCGCGATAATGTGCCACGCAAGTTTTGAGCTTATTCCCGTTTCATGGAGGTCGATTGCGAGATCGATCCCTTCGGTGGTCAATATGTTCATAACGGCAAAGGCGATTTTTTGCGCGGGCCCGGCATCTATCTCCGCCGACCCCGGATAGGCGCGGTTGATATTGCGCCCTTCATAACCCGGAAGCGCCCTGACGCTGCCGGGCGGAAAATACAGCTCCTCCCCATTCCCGCCCCGGGCCGGCTCGGACACGAGCCTGCCGGAACTCTTGTTAAGCCGGGGAATGACAAACATACAGCCCCTTTTCGGAAGGGCGTGACGAACTAAAAGACCCGCCGCGATAATACCCGCCCTTTCGCCGCCGTGGGTTCCCCCGATGACGAGGACATTCATTCCCGGTACTCCTGAATCAAGTATATAGACTTCGGTATTGTACGCCGAATTTTTAAGCGGGGGCATATAATCGGAAAGCCTCCGTTCTGAGGCAGCCCCCGTACCGGCGGCGGCATTACTGAGGCAGGAAAAAATCACCGCGCAAAAAGGAAGAAAAAACGCAGGGGAGATTATCGTGGAAGTTTTCATAAAGGCCCGCACTAAAATGATAAGCCTCAGCGGTCCCTGTGTCAAACGCGCGCCCCGCGGTATCCGCCGCCGCTTAAAAACCGCCGGGACGAGCTTCTTTCCTGAATAGGCTGATGCTGCGGGGCGCGAAAACCATAGCCTTTGGCCCTGTCCTTTGCAGACGCTTTGTCAGGGGTTTTCCCTCCGCCAGGGCGGTATAGAGTTCCGGCCGCCGGCGCCGGTCCAGGGAGTAGGGGCGGCCCCGGAGGTTGATAAGCCCGGCGGTATTCCCGGACCGGCTTTCCAGACGGAACACATCCCGGTCTATCCGTACTGCCCCGTATTCATCCCCGGCAAGGGCCCCGTAAAGCCCCAGGATACGGGCGGTAAGGTCCAGATCCTCCCTTCCCAGACCCAGGGGATCGTCGGAAAACATGATCTGCCCCGCCAGGAGAAAGTTGACCAGGGCGATAAGTTCCTTTTCGTTTTCCGAAAGTTTACAGTTTTTGCTCCGCAGGAAGACCACGTCCGGATCGTTCAGATAGACCGTACCGTCCAGGAAAGACCTGCCTATGGTATCCATCAGGCTGATATAGGCCCCTGGGCGGCCCACATGACCCAGGCATTTGACCAGTTTCCAGTCCCAGGCTTCCCGGGTGTCCGCCCCGATCCGGGAAAGGGGGAAATGCCGGTAGGAGGGGCCCAGGGGGAGGCCGCAGCCCAGGTAGGCCACGGGCAGGCCCGCGGCGTTTTCGGTCCGGGCGGTAAGGAGGGCGCAGGTTCTTTCGTAGTGTTCCCAGGGACTGCCCCCCTCGGCAAAGGCCCCGGAAAAAAGGCCGGCGTAGAGGAAGTCCAGCTTGAGGTAGCGGAAACCCCATTCGTCGATGGCCCGGTCCATAAGGCCCTTGAGGTAGGCCGACACGTCCCGCCGGGAAAGGTCCAGACAGTAGTACTGTTTATCCCAGAGGTGGTTAAACCCCGCGACCACGGGCTTTCCCTCCCGGTCCCGGAGAAGCCATTCCCCCCGTTCCCGGAAGATCCGGGCCCCTTTGGTAACGATAAAAGGGGCAAACCAGAGGCCGGGGATGTATCCCGCCTCCGCTATTTTCTCCGCGACCGGGACAAGCCCGTGGGGAAAACGTTCCCCGTGGACCTCCCAGTCCCCGACCGCCCGGTCCCAGCCGTCGTCGATCTGAAAAACCACCGGCCTTTCCCGGTCCAAAAAAAGCCCCTTGATGAGGTTTTCCCCCTTTTCCAGGGCTTCCAGGTCTTCCAGGATGAAGGACTCGTTGATATCCGTGTAGTGGTTATACCAGGACTCATACCCGCCGGGGAGCCGGGTCTTATCCCGGTATTCCCGGTTGGGGTATTCCCGGTC
>JAIRZS010000366.1 GCA_031267115.1 Treponema sp. | reverse complement strand
ACTTTAGCGTATGTAATACTGGTTCGCGGTAAAATTTCCGCATAATGTGCCTGGCGCCTGCGGCATGGATGCCGCTGTTTCCATTGCTATCCGCTAATGGCGGATAGATGGAGTTTGCCGCAGGCAGGCCGGCATGGATGCCGGCTGCGACGATTTATGAGTTTTTGCCCCGCAAAAACTCAAAGCTGTAAAACGGCATGGATGCCGTTTTACAGCAGCGCAAGGGATTGGAGGGGTGCGAAGCAGCCACGGCGCGGAGCGCCGGGGCCGGAGCGACAGCGGAGCCCCGCAAAGCCCGGTTTCCGGCGCGGAGCGCCGGAAATGCGCCCGGATAAAAAATATAACTATTCGCTCTATCGCTTGGCAGTAAATTTTGGGTTTGACAGCCGGGGCAGGGCCGTGTACACTGGACAAAATAACGGATGTGGGGAGTGCTTTATGGATCAGACAGTAAAACAGGCAATCTGCGAGGGCAGGACCAGCCTCGGCATTGAGCTGGGATCAACCCGTATTAAGGCGGTTTTGATTGACGGGAACTACGCGCCCGCCGCTTCGGGCAGCTATGACTGGGAAAACCGGCTGGAGAACGGTATATGGACCTATAGCCTGGAGGATGTATGGACAGGGCTGCAAAGCGCGTTTAAAAATCTGGCGGGCGATGTGCGGGACCGTTACGGCGTAACGCTCGATACGGCCGGCTCAATCGGCATTTCCGCCATGATGCACGGGTACCTTGCTTTCGACAGGGCCGGCGGACAGCTTGCCCCG
The DNA here is from genome assembly GCA_031267115.1 of Treponema sp. Classification (GTDB taxonomy): domain Bacteria; phylum Spirochaetota; class Spirochaetia; order Treponematales; family Breznakiellaceae; genus JAIRRR01. Next base: position 2,965 of record JAIRZS010000366.1, on the reverse strand, counting down.
TTCCGCACCTGGCGCAATACCATTACCGGGCAGGCCGCCGGGGAACTTACCGGGAAATTCCGTTTTAATATCCCGCAGCGCTGGAGCGTCGCGCACCTTTACCAGGCAATTTTAAACGGGGAAGCCCATGTAAAGGATATCGCGTTTTTGACAACCCTTGCCGGTTATGTGCACTGGAAGCTGACGGGCAGAAAGGCGCTCGGCATAGGCGACGCCTCGGGGATGTTTCCCATCGACAGTACGCGGAACAGCTACAATTCCGGGATGCTGGAGCAGTTTGACGCCCTTGTCGAAGGCCGGGGGTTCGGCTGGAAGCTCGGGGACATCCTGCCCGAAGTTTTAAACGCGGGGGAGGACGCCGGTTCCCTTACCGGGGAAGGCGCGAAGCTGCTTGACCCGTCGCTGCGCCTGAAAGCGGGCATCCCCCTTTGCCCGCCCGAAGGGGACGCGGGGACCGGCATGGTGGCGACAAACAGCGTGGCCGAGCGCACGGGAAATATTTCGGCGGGTACCTCGGTCTTTGCGATGATTGTGCTGGAAAAGGAACTGTCAAAACTGTATACGGAAGTCGATATGGTAACGACCCCTGCCGGAAAGCCTGTAGCTATGGTCCACTGCAACAGCTGCACCTCGGACCTTGACGCGTGGGCCGGGCTGCTCAGGGAGGCCGCGGAATTGATGGGCGCGAAGGTGGAAAAGCCCGCGCTTTACGACGCCCTGTATCTCAAGGCGCTGGAAGGCGAGGGGGGCTGCGGCGGCCTTTTGTCGTACAATTACTACGCGGGGGAACCTATCACCGGCCTGGGCGGGGGGCGGCCGCTTTTCGCGCGTATGCCGGACAGCCGCCTGACTCTGGCCAATTTTATGCGCACCCTTCTCTTTTCCGCGATGGGTACTTTAAAGCTCGGCATGGACACCCTTACCGAAAAGGAAAAGGTGCGGCTCGACGGGCTTCTGGGCCACGGGGGCCTGTTCAAGACAAAAGGCGTGGGCCAGAGACTCATGGCCGCCGCGCTGAACGTGCCGGTATCCGTGATGGAATCCGCCGGCGAAGGCGGGGCCTGGGGCATAGCGCTTCTCGCGGCGTATCTGCGGCAAAAGGCCCGGGGCGAGACCCTGGAAGACTACCTCGCCCGGAAGGTATTCGCCGGAAACGCGGGCGAGCGGGTGGAGCCGGACGCGGAAGACGTGCGGGGTTTCGGGGCCTTCATGTCCCGTTACACCCAGGGTCTTGCCATAGAACGGGCCGCCGTGGAAAATCTGAATTGAGCCGCCTGTAACCGGCTGTGCCTGATTCCATGAAAGCGCCGAATATATTCCGCCTTGTTTTTTTTGTGCTGTGTATGGCCGCTGCCTTTCCCCGGCTTTCCGCGCAGTCTTCGGCCCGGCAAAGCGCCGCCTTTCCCGGCCTTGAAGCAGATCCCCTTGCCCGGGAATTCGCCCGGCGCTCCCGGAACAGCGCCTATAGCTGGCAGGACCTGATCGACATCGCGCTCTGGGCGTCCGGGGCGGGGCAGGCCGCGCGGAACCAGAGGGGCGTTTCGTACCGGGACGCCGTCACGGCCGCCGCGGAAGAACTCCGCGCTTCGCCGGAACTTCCCCAGGACAGGCGGGCGCGCGGGGAATACGTGCTGGATTTTGCGCATAAAAAGTTTCTCAAAGGGTACAGCGAAACGCAGACCCGGCTGGACGAAATTGTCAATACCGGGCGCTACAACTGTGTTTCCTCGGCGGTGCTTTACGCCATTCTCGCGGCCGCGGCGGATCTTGACGTGCGGGGGGTGATGACCAAGGATCACGCCTTCGCCACGGTTAACATCGGGACGGAAACTGTCGATGTGGAGACCACCAACCCCTACGGCTTTGATCCGGGGAGCCGCCGGGAATTCCACGACGATTTCGGCAAGCTGACAGGTTTTGCCTATGTCCCCGCCCGGAACTACCGGGATCGCGCGGCCATCAGCCTTCTGGAACTCTGCTCCCTCATAATATCAAACCGCGTCGCGGATCTGGAAAAACAAAACCGCTACAGCGAGGCTGTCCCTCTGGCGGTGAACCGGGCGGCCCTGCTGGCAGACCGGAGGGACCCGGTTTCCTCCCCTTTCTTTCAGGACGGGGAAAAGGACCTGCTCGACAGGCTTTTCAACTACGGCGCGTCCCTGCTCAACGGGGGGCGCGAAACCGACGCCCTAGCCTGGGCGGAATATGCCGGGGCCAGGTATCCCGGCGGCGCGGACGGCGAGAGGCGCTGGCGGGAATTCAGATTTGCCGCCCTGAACAACTACATAGTCCGCCTGATGAGGGGCGGAAAAACAGCGGACGCCCGCGCCGCCCTGGACCGCTACGGCGCGTCTCTTGACCCCGCGAATTACAGCCAGCTGGATTCCCAGCTGCTGGACGCGGAACTGCTCGGCATGGCGAACAGCCTGGGCAGAAATGGGAACGTTAGGGAACTGCTTGACGCCATAGACAGGGCCGCCCGCGATTCCCGGCTTCCCGCCGCCCGCGCCGCCGAACTGCGGAACTTCGTCATTATCAACGAGGGGAACCGGCTCGCCCAGACCCAGGCGGGCGCCCCCGCGGCCATTGCCTTTACCGAAGAGGCAATAGCCAAATACGGCCGGAACTCCCACCTGGACGGGGCGCTTTCCATACACCGCCGGAACCGGATCGCGGACCTGCACAACCGTTTCGCGCGCCTGTTTAACGGCAAAAATTACGAGGAAGCCCGGAACCACATAAGAAGGGCCCTGGAAGAATTTCCGGGAGACCGCCAGCTCCGGCAGGACCTCGATCTGGCCGAACAGGCCCTGAAACGCTGAAGCCCGGCTATCCTTATATTTCATGTTAAATGCGTAAATTTTTTTTGGGCGCATCCGTGCGCCATGGCGCACGGACCGGGCTATCCGCTCCAACAAAAACACAGAAGTGTTTTTGTTCCGCTTCTATCCCTTGCGCGGTTGGC
>JAIRZS010000012.1 GCA_031267115.1 Treponema sp. | reverse complement strand
CCGACCTGGTACGCCTGCGGGTAAGCCCCCTGGAGGGCCACGGCCACCGCATTGACTTTGTAAGCGCGGCCACCGGGAAAAAAGCCATCCCCTACGGGCTAAACGGCGTGGTTCTGGCCTGCAAAATCCTGGAAGACGGCGAACCGGTCCCCGCGGCCTATTCGGCGGCCTGGCAGAACGAAAAAGGCGAAAAAGGCCATTTTTCCGACGTCCAGGTACATATAATACCCTAAAGAAACAAAGACTCCAGGATTTACCACAAAGTCGAAGAAGTAAAATAAGTAAAAGAAGTAAAGAATAAAAACCTTCTTCAACTTTTTCGACTTTTTTTGCGGTTAAAGAATCCTCCGCCTGGTATCTGCGGCATGGATGCCGCTGTTTGTATTGCTATCCGCCAGCGGCGGATAGATGGAGTTTGCCGCAGGCAAACTCCGATGTCAAAATCCGCCATGGAAGGCGGATTTTGACACGCGCAAGGGATTGGAGCGGTATCCTTTTTTGCCAGAGGCAAAAAAGATACAAGCGTAAAGCCCGGTCCGTGCGCAGAGGGCCGAAGGCCCGGCGCGGACGGATGCGCCCAGAATGAAACAGACGGCTTACGGGCGGCGCCTTGCTATATTGCCCATATAGCGCGCCAGTTCTTCTTTTTTTATCCCCCTGCCGATAACAACCAGTTTGCCCACCCCCGGATAATCCGAAGGAACGAGGGAGAGGCGGCCGTAAACATAATCCAGTTTGCGGGGCTGCCCCCGGACAGGGACAAAACCTTTTGCCCTGAAAATCTCGCCGAAGCTTCCGCCCTTCATGCGCGCGGCAAGCTCGTCTACGTCTTCGCCCGCCCAGGGATCTTTCAGGATAAATGAGCAGGAATCAAAGCCGCCGTTCTCAAGGCTGTGATCGTGTTCATGTTCGTGATTGTGTTTGTGTTCGCCGCCGTGTTCATGCCTGTGCGGATCTTCCGCCCCCAGGATATTCCCTGTCATTTCCTCCGCGACGGCGAGCAGCTTAAGGCTGTCCAGCGTATCCCAGGGTTCCGTAAAAACAGCCGCGCCGGGATTAAGCTCCCGGACTTTGCCGAGTATCTCCGGCAGGGACGGGCCGCCCGCGCTTAGATTCTGCACTGCGCTTAAAACGACAACCGGGGCGCTTTTGATCTGCTCGTGGTAGAATTCCCCGCTTACCTCAAGAAAGGCGGACACCAGGGGGGCCTGCGCCACGGTCATGGCGGTATACACCGAGACCGGCGCTTCCCGCCCGGCAAGGCCGCAGGCTTCCAGAATATCGGAAAGCTTTCCAATCCCCGTGGGCTCGATAACAATACGTTCCGGCCCGTAATCCCGGGCCAGCTCCTTTATGCCCTCGACAAAGTCGCCCTTAAGCGTACAGCATATACAGCCGTTGGTAATTTCCTTTACCGTTAGATCGCGCCCTGCCAGCAGATCGCCGTCCACGCCGATTTCCCCGAATTCGTTTTCCAGAACGGCGGTCTTTTCGCCCTGCCACGCTTCCCGCAGCAGCTTGTTTATCAGGGTTGTCTTTCCCGCGCCCAGGAATCCCGAAACAATTTCCAGCTTGATTTTGCCCATGCTTTCCCTGCTCCTCCCCTGTATTAACAAACTGTTCGATGAAACAATGAAGGGGAATTTTACCGCTTTCTACCTTTGCACCCGCCCCGAGGCATCGCCCGCCGCAAGCTTCCGCACCTCGTCAGCGGAAACATGGTTAAAATCGCCTTCGATACTGTGCTTCAGGCAGCTTGCCGCCGCGGCGAATTCCACGGTCTCACGGGGGCCAAGGGATTTGAGGCTGCCGTAGATGAGGCCCGCGCAGAAACTGTCCCCGCCCCCTACCCGGTCAACAATATGCACCGGGTATTCCCGCGAAAACCAGAAAGCCCCGCCCTCGTACAGCATTGCGCCCCAGTTGTTATCGCTGGCGGTAACAGACTCCCGCAGCGTTATGGCGACTTTCTTAAAGCCGAAACGCTCCGCAAGGGCCTTCGCCACACCCCGGTAGCCTTCCCGGCTTATCTTCCCGCCTGTAATGTCCGTACCCTCCGCGTGAATGCCGAAAACATCCGCCGCGTCCTCCTCGTTCGCGATGCACACATCTACATGCTCCATAAGCCGCCCCATCACTTCCCCGGCTTTTTCCCGGGTCCAGAGGTTTTTGCGGTAGTTAATATCGCAGGAAACAGTGATACCCCGGGTTGCGGCCTCTCTGCACGCCCCGGCGCATATAGCCGCCGCACTGTCCCCCAGGGCGGGGGTAATGCCGGTAAAGTGGAACCAGGAAACGCCCTCCATGATAGCCTTCCAGTCAAAGTCCCCCGGCACGGCCTCGGCTATGGCCGAATGGGCGCGGTCGTAGATAACCTTGGAGGGCCGCTGCGAGGCCCCCTTCTCCAGGAAATATATCCCTACCCGGCTGCCGCCCCGGACAATGCGGGAAGTGTCCGCCCCGAATTCCCGCAGCCTGTTTACCGCGGCCTGCCCGATCTCGTGCCCCGGCAGCTTTGTCACAAAGGCCGCGTCAATGCCGAAATTGGCCAGGGAGACCGCCACATTGGCCTCCGCCCCACCGAAGCCGGCCCCCAGGCTATGGGCCTGGACAAAACGGCAGTAGCCCTCCGGGGCCAGCCGCAGCATTATTTCGCCAAAAGTAACCACCCGCTCCATATTTGATTTCTCCTCTCTTTAAACCGAATGTTTTTTCTGAACCAGGCGCATCGCGAAGCCCGCTATCCCGCTGTCCAGGTAAACGGCGGCCGGGGCTCCCCTGGAATCGGTTTCGGCGTTGTCCGGGCTAAAGGAAAAACCCTCCCGCTCCAGATAGGCCATCCCCCGCTTGAGGCTGTTGGTCCCTATGGCGATATACCCGTATTTGCCCGGACAGGGCGGTTCCGCTATCCCGACGCCCTCCCCGCCAAAGGCCGGTCTTGCCCCGCCCTTCCGGGCAATGCCGAAAAGCGTCCCGAAAAGCCGGGCCGCCTCCCGCGCCTCCCCTTCTCCCGCCGCCTTGATTCCCACGCCGGCCAGGGAAAAGCCCAGGACTTCCGCCACCGCTTCCCGGCAGAGGGCGGTAACGGCGCCGAAATCCCCGGCGCTGATACGGTCCGGGGGGACCATCCAGGAACCCCCGCAGGCCAGCACCTTCCCGCAGGCGAGGTACGAGGCGATATTCCCCGCGTTGATGCCCCCGGTAGGCATGAACATCAGGGAGGGATAGGGCGCGGACACGGCCTTGATATAACCCAGCCCTCCCGCCTGTTCCGCCGGGAAAAACTTGACCACATCAAGCCCCGCCTCCAGCGCGGCCTCCATGTCCGAGGGGCCGGAGCAGCCGGGGGCAACGGGGACGCCTTTTTCAAGGCAGCGCCGCACCACCCGGGGGTTAAAACCCGGTGTCACGATAAATTTCGCCCCCGCTGCGGCGGCCCTGTCAGCCTGCTCGACCGTCAGCACCGTGCCCGCGCCGCAGAGAATCTCCGGCACTTCCCGGCAAATCCTGCCCAGGGCCTCCGCGCCCGCCCCGGTACGGAAAGTAATTTCCGCGCAGGGAATCCCCCCGGCCAGCAGCGCCCTCGCCAGCGGGACCGCCTTTTCCGGATCGTCGATCTTAATAACCGGGACAACGCCGATTTTCCCCAGTTCTTCCAGCGCCGCAACCATCCAGCCTCCTCCATGTTATGACATGTTACAAAACTAATTATTCAGAAACACCCATGTACCACTTCCCTGCCGGGCTGCCCGGGGATTTCAAAAAACAGGCCTGCGGGAATGACCCGCCGTAACCATAGCCAGTACATTCTCCGGGGGGGCATGTACCGCGACTTCACATCCGCTTCCCAGAAAAAAACGCCCGCCGTTCCCGGCTTTTTCAAGGGCGGCGATCGCTTCAGCCTCGACTTCCCCGGGGGTTCCCCTGAAAAGCGCCCCGGCCGGATTCAGATTGCCCATAAGACAAACTTTATTACCGGCCAGTTTTTTATAATAAGCCAGATCTATCTGGTAATCCACTTCAAGTATGTCGCAGCCGGATGCCGCTAGTTTTTTCGCGACAAGCGTATTGTTCCCGCAAATATGCAGCAGCGTATAAAAATCATAATCCTTTTTCAGGACGTTTATCCGATCAAAAAAACGCTTTTCATAGGGAAAAGCGTATTTCCCATAAATTTTTGGGGATATTATATTCAGTGATGCCAGAGAGTCCGCACATTGAACAATGGCAGCGCCGGCTTTTATGCAGGCTTCGCAGTGCCGATAGTGGGCCTCGTGGGTGATTTCCAGTAAAGCGAAGATGCGCTCGATGCTTTCCGCATCTTCCTCTATTTCCGCTGCGGCGATCTCTGTCAGAAAACGGTCTATTCCCAGAAGATGGGCCGCCAGAACAAAGGCTCCGGCTCCGGGCGCACGAACAGGAACTTCTTTCCTAAAATATTCCGAAAGAAGACCGACCGCTTCGATGTACACATAACATCTTCCGTCTCTGTAAGGATCTATCGGTTTCAGGCTTTCGACTTCGTCCAGCGATTTAACCGGCGTCTCAAGAACTTCCGGCAGGGCGCCTTTCCGGTACCGCGTCTTCAGCCCGAAAGCTTCGGGAATATAGTACTGATCCGACTGGGCTACCACCACATCCTGCCGAATCTTTTCCCAGGCCCTGATCTGGGCTTCCGCAAGCGCCTTTCCGCCTGTGTAACAGTCGCTTATTTCCATTCCCGCAAGGGCTATACTGAAATTGCCGTTATAAGGGGTCACCGGAAAACAGTCCGTTGTTTTACCCTGCATGGTGGCAAAAAACCGTTCATAGGAATTCACCGCTTTAAACCCCGCCTTTCCGCTTTTTTTTTACTTTGCCATTAATCCCGGAATAAAAAGGATAATCGGCGGAAAAACAACGAGCAGTATTACCGCCACCAGGAGAATTCCGTACCAGGGCAGCATGACCTTTGTCAGCTTTTCGATAGGCAGTTTGGTTATTTTGGCAATAATAAAAAGCACCGTACCAACAGGCGGTGTAATAGTGCCTATCGACATGAGCAGCGCCAGTATAACCCCAAAATACACCAGATCGACTCCCATCCCCCTTAATACGGGAACGAAAATAGGGACTGTTGTTATTACAATGGCGGAAGTTTCCATTATCATTCCCAAAAAGAGGTAGATAACCACCAGTACCGCAAGCAGGATGGCTTTGCTGTTTATCATGGTTGAAAGGGCGGCGGCAACATTCTGGGGCATACGCTCGTAGGTCAGGCACCAGCCAAAGACCGATGCCGTAGAGACGATCAAAAGAATTACCCCGGAAGTGATCATAGAATCAAAGAGAATCTTCGGCACATCCTTTAATTTCAGTTCCCTGTAAACGAAGATGCTGATAATAAGGGCATAAACAGCGGATATGGCCCCCGCTTCGGTGGGTGTGCAGATACCGCCAAGGACTCCGCCGATAATGATAACCGGGGTTATCAAAGCCCATACAGTATCAAGAAAGCTTGAAATTACCTCTTTAAAGCTGAATTTGTTCGACTTGGGATAGTTGTTTTTCCGGGCGTAATACGCCACCATGAGCATCAGCAGTATGCCGATAATTATGCCGGGCAGTATCCCCCCCATAAACAACTGGCTGATCGATACCCCCGCCGTTACTCCGTAAATGACCATCACCGTGCTAGGGGGAATTATCGGCCCGATAATCGCCGATGACGCGGTAACCGCGGCGCTAAATTCGGTGTCGTATCCCTGTTCGGTCATGGCTTTTATCTCGATGGCGCCCAGACCCGCCGCGTCGGCGATGGCGGTACCGGACATCCCGGCAAAAAACATGCTCCCCAGCACATTTACATGCCCCAGCCCTCCGCGCAGATGGCCAACCAGGCTGCTGGCAAAACGGAATATGCGCCTGGTGACTCCCCCGGAGTTCATAATATTCCCCGCTAAAATGAAGAACGGGGCGGCAAGAAGGGCAAAGGAATCTACGCCCACCACGATCCGCTGGGCAAAAGTTTCCAGAGGAATGCCCTTTACCAGAAAATAGCCCAATCCGGCAAAACCCAGGGAAAATACCACCGGTACGCACAGGGCGATAAAGACAAAAAGCAGCAGGATAATTATTCCGCCCATTATTTTTCCTCCTTTTCTTTTTTCCTGTTTCCGGCAAAACCCCGTACCGTTGCCACAATATGCGCACAGGAATAAATGATAAACAGGGCGCCTCCCACCGGCCCCGGCCAATAAAAGAAATTCTTGGGGTACTGAAGACTGGTATAATGATCGATCCGGGTAGCCCAGGCAAAGCGGGAACCGAAGATGAGGAGGATAATGCCAAATCCCGTGATGGCAAGGTATATCAGTATTTCCAGGACAGCCTGTACCCCGATCGGAAAGTGTTTGGTCAGTATGTCAATTTTTGGATGTTCCAAATTCCTTATCCCCAAAGCGGCGGCCAGAAAGGTTGTCCAAACCAGGGCAAGCCGCGCCAGGTCTTCCGACCAGGGAGAAGGGATAAACAAAAAATAACGGAAGATAACCTGAATTAACATAAGCAGCAGCATAACCGCGGCAAAAATTACGATAAGTGTTTTAAGGATCGTCACCAGAATTTTGTCAATTGATAAAAACGCCCTAGCCAAAAATAGTTTCCCTGCCATCGTCTCTCCTTATAAGATCCAGGCGGCTTTAAGAATCCGGAGATCTTTTCGCAGATCCCCGGACAAGTTCCCGAATATATGCCTGTTGCCTATACCGCGCCGGGTCAGTCCGAAAGCCGGTGCCTCCGGACCGCCCCCTTCCAATTACTCACATGGACTGGACACTGTACCCCGCAGGCCTTTTACCTTGTAAAGGCGTCGTATACTTCCTGTCCCCAGGTATTCATCCATTTCTGCAAAACCGGATCGCAGGCCGCCTTGAAAGAGGCGATGTCCACAACAGAAACGGTAACTCCCTTGGCCTGCATATCATTTATTATGGTACTCAGGGAATCATCCCGAAGCTTGTTGTGGTATTTTTCCGCATCCGCGGCGCAGTCTTCTATTATTTTCCGGTCTTCGGGACTTAGGCTGTTCCAGAGAGAAGCATTGATAAAAAGGTACTGGAGATACATCATATGATCCGTAAGCGCCAGATATTTAGCTGCTTCGTGATAACCGTTGTAGTAAAGGGAATCCGTGGGCATTTCCAGCCCGTCGATTACCTTCTGTTCAAGCGCGGTGTAAACTTCGTCCATGGGCAGAGCTACCGGAAGGGTACCCAGAGCCATCCAGGTATCCTCGTAAAGGGAATTGCCCGCGGGTACCCGGATCTTCATGCCCCTGAGTTCCGCCAGATTCCTGACAGGTTTAACCGTTAGAAGGCGCCGGGCAGGCTGGGGCCAGCCGTTTATTACATGGATGCCGGAAACCGCTTCTACCGGCTCATAAATGTATTTTTTCCCCAATTCGCCGTTCAATACACTGAGCATATGCGCTTCATCACGCCATACATAATTCGCAACCGGCAGATTCGCGGCCCCCGTATAGGCGCCCATCACGCCGGCGCCAAGGCTTGCCATTTGTATGCTGCCCGTAGCCACAGAATCCCGCATACTGGTTTCATTGCCCAGGATACCGCCGGGGAAGATTTCGATACTTATGCGGCCGCCGGTTTTTGCCTTTACGTCTTCCGCAAATTTCTTGCAGGCCTCGACTGTGGGCTGGCCGTCCGCGTGGGCGATGCCAAGTCTTAATACCAGCGGCCTGGCTTCGGCGCTTCTTGAAGCGGCCGCGTCTGATGATTTACCGCCGCATCCCGCAGAAATACAGACTATAAGGACGGTAAAGAGCGCAAACAACAATTTCGCTTTTTCTTTCATGATCTCCTCCTGAATATTTTTTCGGCAGTACCCTGCCGAAACGATTCCTGTTTCATAATTATTCAGTCGGGGGGCTAAAGCCCCCACTCCGCAAAAAGTCTTGACAAGACTTTTTGCAGTATCCGGTTGAACGAGGGGGTTTGGACCCCCTCCGCTCTAAAAAAACTACCATTTTTTTAGAGCTACCCCCACTTGGCATTTATCGGCAAGTGATAGACTGAATAGTTACCCTGTTTCATAGAAAGACGTCCACTACCCCTATAACGAACAACTCCTGCCTCACTTTATATGCCGGTATTTTTGCGCCGCAGCGTAAAAAGCGGCTACATTCTCAAGCGGGACATCTTTCCCAACTCCGTTGGAAGGCGCTATAATATAGCGTCCGTTTCTGCCCAGGGTTTCTACCATGTATTTTACATGGGCGTCGATTTCTTCCGGCCCCTTAAAGGGCAGCACTTCCTGATTGCATATACCGCCAAAGAACGCAAGTTTATCGCCGTATTCGGCGGCGAGCTTTTCAACGTCAAGCGCCTTTGGCTGTACGGGGTTGAGTACGTTCACCCCTATTTCTATCAGGTCGCCGATTATGGGCATGATATTGCCGCAGCTATGGTGAATAACGGGAATCCCCGCGTCCCGGTAAACCGCGTGAATCCGCGCCAGCCTGGGCTTTATAAGCTTTCGCCAGACGGAAGGCGACATCATCATGCCGGTTTGGGCGCCATAATCGTCTACTGTTCTGCCGCAATTAACCCCCAGTTTGATGTAACGTTTGGCCAGCTCGACATGAAACGCGGTGATTTTATCCAGCAGGGCGCAGGTTAATTCTTCCTCCTCCAGCATATCCACCAGAAGATTCTGCATTCCCCGGAGAATATACGCCCTTTCAAAGAGCGTGCAAAAATGATAGGAAGTTACGATCCTCTCCTCTGCGTATCCGGCGCTGATGAGGCTTTCGGCATAATCCAGATATCCCGGGGCATTCGGATCGGGAAATTCATATTTCTCAAAATCGTCCCATTCGGCAATGGGATGGGTACAGTAAAGCAGATCCTGGGAAGTATCCCAGCCGCAATGCCATTCGTCATAGATAATTTTTTCACCGCAAAATGCCTTGGTTTTCATGCGCAGCGTAGCGCCGTTCATGTAGGCGTAAAGCACATGATTGTCAAAAAAAGGAAGCAGTTCCAAATCACTGACATTGTTTATGCCCCTGGACAAAAGAAAACGCTGAAGCCCGCCGGCGCTGAAATCACACTGCACCGGGAGCATATCAACATCTTCGCCTTTAATTGTACGCAGGAAACGTTCTTTTGGCGTAAGTTTCATTTTATCTGCCGGTCCTGTCCGGATTGATTCGAGGAACGATCCGGCGCCTGGCCGCTCGCGGCAAGGCAGTCCGCTTGAATCGGATACTTTCCGTATTTTCTTCCGGCTTCGTACAGGGCAAACACATTTCTGTTGGGAATATCGTCATGTACGCTGTGATCCGTTGAGAGACAGTAGCCGCCGCCCGGAGCCGCTATGCCGATACATTCCCTTACTTCCGCCTCCACATCTTCCACGCTCCCTGTAACCATAGTTGCTTTATTGTTGACATTGCCGAAAATGCAAATTCCCCTGCCGTAGTTTTTTTTGATAAAGGCGATATCCATTCCGGCGTCCCGCTCAACCGGATGCATCCCCTCTATGCCGGCCTCCACGCAGTCGTCTACCAGCGGGGCAATGGCGCCGTCGCTGTGCATGATAAAGGGTATCCCCAGTTTTTTTACTTCCGCCGCCATCCTTCGGATATGAGGCTTGATATAGCGCCTGAACTGTTCTTTTGAGAAAAGCGGCTGCAGCGACGAGCCGTAATCGTCAGAAAAAAGAATGGCGTCCGCCCCTTCCGCCGCCAGACGCCGGGAAGCGTCCAGGGCAAAATCAGTCATCGCGGTTAGAACCGCGTCCACCGTTTCCGGCTCGTCGTAGAGAAGATAGGCAAAGTTTTCCATACCGAAAAGCATCCACGATCCCGAATAGGGCCCCCGTACATTGCCGATGACTCCCATGCCGTTTTCCCTGGACATCTTTATCACTTCTTTGAAATCCTTGTAGCGCCAATCCTCTTTCGCGTCGGGCATGGTATAGTTTTTCCAGTCTTCGCCGTCTTTCAGGGGATTGGCCAGGGCGCCGTCGATGGGCCATGTGGCAGGATCCTTCTTACAGGTAATGCCCCATTCGTCCTTGTACACTTCCGTACCGACATTTTCCGGACGGAAACCGGAAACGCCCAGAAAAGGAACGAAGGCAAAATCGTATCCGATTTTTTCACAGCACTTGAAAATAGACGGCATGTGGAATGTTTCCGGTACATACCCCAACACCTCCTGAACCAGAGGCCTGCTGTAAAGGCATTCGAAAACGGGAACATAATCCGGTTCCTCGTGCCTCATTGCGCACAAAAGCCTTTCTCGTCCTGTCATTTGTTTTCCTCCCCGATGCCTTCCCGGTATTCCCGGGTATTCGCGGCATCTTTGCCGCTCCTGATAATTAATTTTTCCACCTGCGTCAGATGTTCCCGCATTACTCTCTTTGCCCCGTTCTGGTCATGCGATTCTATCGCTTCCAACAGTTGTTTATGGTAGTTTACAGCCTCTATTATCTTGTCCGCAGTCAAAACCGCGTAATTGGATAAAATAAGGTTGTCCCTGAGCATATCGAACATCTTCAACAAAAAGCCGTTATGCGCCCCCCGGACTACCATCCGGTGAAAATCGTAATCCAGAACCGTAACTTCCGGCCGCGGCCGGGAACGTGATATTTCCGTGTGCTTCAGACAGGAGGCCTTCATTGCCTTAATGTCCCCGTCATCGGCGTTCTTTGCCGACAAAGCGGCGGCCTGGACTTCGATAACCCTGCGGGCTTCCGCCAATTCCTGAAAGCTGTATCTTTCGGAAGAAGCGTCCATTCTCCGCAGCGACTGTACCGCCGCATCGCCGAGAAAAGTCCCCTTGCCCTGCTTGCGATCAAGGGCGCCGACCGCCTGCAAAACCTGCAAGGCCTCGCGCACAGACGACCGGCCCACACCGAACATTTCTGCAAATTCCCGTTCCGCGGGAAGTTTCTCGCCGGCGGCAAAACTATGGCCCTCTATCATGTTTTTTATACGGCTGATTACTCCTTCTGTCAGCGTCGATTTTTTGATCTTTTCTATGCCCTCAATTTCCAATCGAACACCCCGTCCCAAAATAGTCTTCAGGTTTTCATAATATCTGCTTGTCAGACCATTAAATTTAGTATATCATACTATACAGATCCTGTAAAGAATTTTTCTTTATTTTTTTTACTATTCAGCCGTCTCTTCAACAGGCAAGACAGCACACGGGCGTCCGGCGCTCCGGCTGAAACTCACATTTTTTAAGCTTGAGGAGAGTCCAGTATGGAATACACGCAAATCGATACGGAAAAACTCCGGCGTTTTTGCCACGCGGTATTTGAAAGCTACGGTTTTTCGTCAAAGGAAAGCA
>JAIRZS010000132.1 GCA_031267115.1 Treponema sp. | reverse complement strand
GCGCGGGAAAAAAATCCCAAAATAGGAGCGGTTATACAGTCATGTCTGGAATTAAACGAAGACGGCAGGGACATTGTCGCCGCTTTTGCAAAAACGCTTAGAAAATGGCACGGAAAACGAAATGCCTCGCCCTGAAGCTCCCCCGCGAACCGGTGAGCGGGTTCTTGACCCACAAAATGGGCCTAAATAGACATTCCAGGGGCTGAAGATTACCACGAACCTCGCGGACAGGGGCTGTAACACGCGGGGGGTAGCGTAAGCCTTGCCGCCTGATGCGGCAAGGCTGGAGCGCAGGGGGGGCGGACGGCGGGTGCGGTGTATGGCGCCCGCCGTATGGTAACAGCCCCCCCATTAGCACTTGCAACGGCAGTAACGCTACACTCCCAGCCTGTTGCGGCGTATCAGGTCAAGCGTGGTCTGCACGGTCAGCGGGGTGTAGCCCGGCAGGGGCAGGATGCGCTCGTGGATGGCGTCGATGATCCAGTCGGCCTGGGGGAAGTAGAGCTGCTCCATTTCCGCGGCGGGGGTGATCCAGTTGCGGCTGCCTACTACGCTTACCGGGGCGTCCAGGTAGTCGAAGGCGAAGGTCTGGACATTGCTGGCTACGGTGTGGAGGAAGCTGCCCCGTTCGGCGGCGTCGCTCGCGAGTAACAGTTTTCCTGTTTTCTTTACGGACTCGATGAGCCTGTCGTAGTTCAGGGGGTTGATGAATCTGATGTCGATGAGCTCCGCGGAAAGGCCGAATTGGGATTCGAGTTTTTTGGCGGCCTCGACTGCCTTGTAGAGCGTGGCCCCCAGGGTGGCGATGGTGATGTCCTTCCCCTGCCTGCGCACGGCGGGTTCCCCCTCCGGTGTTTCGTAATAGCCCTCGGGGACGCCGCCTTTTTCGAACTGCTCGCTCACGTCGTAGAGGAGCTGGCTTTCGAAGAAGATTACCGGGTCCGTGCCGCGCAGCGCCAGGTTGAGCATGCCCTTGGCGTCATAAGGGGTGGCCGGGAAGTATGCCTTGAGGCCGGGGATGTGCGCTACCAGGGCCGCCCAGTCCTGGCTGTGCTGGGCGCCGTATTTGTTGCCCACGGACACGCGGACTACCAGGGGCATCTTGAGTATGCCCGCCGACATTGCCTGCCATTTGGAAACCTGGTTGAAGATCTCGTCGCCCGCGCGGCCCATAAAGTCGCAGTACATTAGTTCTACTACGGCCCGTCCGCCCGAAAGCGCGTAGCCTACGCCGGCGCCGACTATGGCCCCTTCGGAAATGGGGCTGTTGAAAAGCCGGTTGTAGGGCAGTAATTCCGTCAGGCCGCGGTAGACCGCGAAGGCGCCGCCCCAGTCGCGGTTTTCTTCGCCCCAGGCCGCCATGGTGGGATCGATGGCGAAGCGGTGGAGCATTGCCTCGAACAGGGCGTCCCGGTACTGGAAGGCTTTGTTCTTGGAAACCGGCTTGCCCTCGGCGTCAAATCCGTAGCGGGCCTTTCCGGCAAGGGCCTTGACCCGGGGGTTCTCGGCTACGGGCTGGGACAGTTCCGGCTCGCGGCTGTCGAATTTTTCCGCTTTGCCGTTGCTGAACATTACCTGCTCGATAAACGCGCCGCCCAGCCTGGGGGAGACTTCGTCGTTCGTGGCGAGTTTTACTACCTCGAACAGTTTGTCCGCGGCCTTCTTTTTAAGGGCGGCCAGTTCCTCTTTCGAGGCGACGCTGTTTGCCGTAAGGTAGTTTTCGTACTCGCCGATGGAGTCGGCTTCCTGCCAGAGTTTGACTTCTTCCGGAGTGCGGTAGCTGGAGGCGTCCGAAGGCGAATGGCCCGAGATACGGTAGGTAAGGGTGTCCAGAAGCACGGGGCCTTTCCCCGCGAGCAGTAATTCTTTTTTCCGCGCCACCGCGTCCGCCACCGCCAGGGGGTTGTAGCCGTCCACCCGCTCGCTGTGCATGTTGTCGGGATTCACCCCCGCGCCGACACGGGCCATAAAGCCGTAGCCCATGGTCTCGCCCGCGGTCTGGCCGCCCATGCCGTAGAAATTATTGAAAAAATTAAAGAGTATGGGCGGCGCGCCCCCCGCGTCTTTTGGCCAGAGGGTGTGGTACTGGTCCATTGCGGCCATCATCATTGCCTCCCAGACCGGGCCGCAGCCCATGGACGCGTCGCCTATGTTGGCGATCACGATGCCGGGCTTTTTGTTGATCCGCTTGTAAAGCGCCGCGCCTGTGGCGATGTCCGCCGAGCCGCCGACAATGGCGTTGTTGGGCATGGAGCCGAAGGGCGTGAAGAACGCGTGCATGGAGCCGCCCAGGCCCCGGGTAAAGCCCGCCTTCCGGGCGAAGATTTCGGCAAGGGTCCCGTAAAGCACGAAATTTTCCGCCAGGTCCTCAATGCCCTGGTACGGTATTTTTTCCGCCGCGGCCAGGGTGTCCCCGCCAAGAAAATTTTTCATAATACTTTCAAGTTCTTTTTCGCCGGAAGCGCCCCCCCGCGAAAGCTGCCAGAGCGCGGAATAGCACTTGGCGAGAATCTCCCCGTGGCTGCGGTGGCTCCCGAAGATAAAGTCGTTGACGCCGAGGTTTACCGCCTGGCCGACCGCCGAGGCTTCCTGCCCCATGGAAAGGTGGGCCGGCCCCTTGTGGTTATACTCAATCCCGTTATAAGTACCCTGGGTCTTAAAAGAATTAAGCATATTCTCAAATTCGCGGATCGTCGCCATATCGTAAAAAATACGGATCAGTTTTTCCTTTCCGTAGAGCTTAAGCTCGTTTTTAATATCGCTTTTGTATTGATTAACCGGAATGTCTTTTAACTTGAGAACATCCGGTTTCCGCACCGTTTTTGGATCGACCAACTGTGATTTTGGCATTGTTTCTTTCTCCTCCAATAGTATTAAAAGTATTAAAAGCAAACATATTAATTGTAAATATGTTAATACGGGCGCATCCCCGCCTGCGGCGGGGACCGGGCTGTCGTTCCAATCTTTTTTCCCGGCCGGGCCGGGAAAAAAGGATTTCCACTCTATCCCTTGCGCACGCTCCGCGTACCCGCGTTTCGCGTATTGCATTTTGCGTAACACATTTTATACGTTACACTTTGCGCGCAAAGCCCTTGGCTTTCCAAAGCAGCCATCTGCCGGCTAAAGCAGCCATCTGTCAGCTAAAGCTGCCAGACAGCGTCCCTTATCACCTCGCCGACTGTGGGGTGGGGGAAGATGATCTGCTTTACATCTTCTACGCGCATTTCCTGTTCGATAAGGGCCGCGCCACCCCAGATAAACTCCGGCGAATACGATCCCACCGCGTGAATGCCGAGTATCTGCCGGGTGTCCGCGGAGGCGATTACCTTTACCGCGCCGGGGGCCTGGAAGCCGTTCTCCGCGGCAAAGCGGCCGGAAAATACCAGGGGCAGGCTTGCCTTGATTACGGAAACCCCCTTTGCCGCCGCCTCCTGCTCGGTGATGCCCACGCCGGCTGCCTCGGTAAAGCCGTATACGGCCCAGGGTACGGCGCTGCCCCGCCAGCGGTTGCCGCCGCCGGCGCTTCTGCCGTCAAGGGCGGCGGTAATGCCCGCCACGGCGACTTCCGCCATGCGGTAGGCGGAGTGGGCCAGGAGGCTTTTGCCGGTAACATCCCCCGCCGCCCAGATGCCGGGAATATTTGTCCGCTGCCGGTCGTCGGTGCCGACGCCTTTGGGGCCGGTATCCACGCCTGCGGCCCCGGCGCCCCAGCCGTCGAGTACCGGCCGGCGGCCCACCGCCATAAGCACCAGATCCGCCTCGGCCTTGCCGGGCTTGCCGTCCTTTGCGGTGTAGTGGACAGCCGCGCCCTCTATTCTTTCAACCTTGCAGCCAAGCTTGAAATCGACCGGCGCCATAGCCTTCCGCAGCAGCGGGGCAAGGTCCTTGTCCATAAAGGGGACAATCTCGTCCATCATTTCTATTACCGTTACTTCCGCCCCCAGCGAGGAAAAAAGCCCGGCAAATTCCACGCCGATAACCCCGCCGCCGATTACGGCGAGCCTTTTGGGAACCGAGGGCGTTGAAAGCAGGGCTGTGGAATCCACCACCAGGGGGTTGTCTTTTGCGCCGGGGATGGGCGGCATGACGGGCGCGGAACCTGTGGAAACAAGGACGGTTTTAGCCTCGTATTCCCCGGTTTTCCCGTCCGAGAAAACCTTTACCCTGGCGCCCTTTTCCCCGGAACCCGCGGAAACAATTTCCCCCCGGCCGTTTACCACTTCCACGCCGAAGCGTTTCATCTGGGCGGCGACTCCTGCGCGCAGTTTTTCCGTTACCTCGGTTTTCCAGGCCAGGATTTTAGGCCAGTCATAGCTTGTTTCTTTTACCGTTACCCCGAATTTCCCCGCCTCTTTCGCGTGTACGTACTGTTTCGCCGAATTGAGCAGGGTTTTTGTAGGGATGCAGCCGACATTAAGGCAGGTGCCGCCCAGGTGCCGGTCCTCGATAAGCAGCGTTTTTTTCTTTTCGTGCCCCAGCCGCTCCGCCGCGAGGTACCCGCCCGGCCCGGCCCCGATAATTATTGTATCATACATCGTTTTACTCCTGTTTGCGCCGCCTTATACCGCCAGCAGCAGATCGATTTCCGCCACGGCTTCTCCCAGGGCTTTAAGGAAACGCGCCGCCGGCGCGCCGTCCACCACCTGGTGGTTGATGGTCAGGCTGAATCCTATATGCGGCTCAAAGCCAAATCCTTCGCAGTTGTCGTCGCAGCACTTTGTTTTTACCGGCTTAAGCTCTATTCCGGCGACGCCGAGGATGGCCACTTCCGGAGCGTTTATTACCGGGGTAAAGCTTGAGACCCCCAGGCTTCCCAGGTTGGTTACCGTAAAGGTCGAGCCGCTGATCTCGCCGGGGCCGATATTCCCCGCCTGGCAGGACGCGGCCAGGCGTTTTGCCTCCGCTGAAATTTGGGCCAGGCTCAGGAGATTCGCGTTCCTGATAACCGGCACCATAAGGCCCCTCGGCGTGTCCACCGCCATGCCCAGATGAACCCGCTCAAAGGTTCTCAGGGTATCGCCGATTTTGTGGGCGTTCATAAACGGGAACCGGGGGATAACCCGGGAAACCGCGTAGAGGATAAGATCGTTTACCGTTACTTTGGAAAGCCCGGCAGCGCCGATAAAGCTTTCGGGAGGGGCGGCTTTTATACGTTCCCGCAGTTCCTGCATACGCGAGGCCGGGGCGCTGGCGTTAAGGGTGAACTGGGCCATGCTCGCAAGTGAGCTGAGCATGCGGTCCGAGATGATCTTCCGTATACCCTTGATCGGCGTGTCGGTGATTGCCCCTTCGCCGGATGCCGCCGGGGCCGGGACAGCCGCTGTTGCCGCGCCGCCCACTGGGGCCGGAACCGCGCCGTCCGCCATATCCGCCGCCGTAACCCGGCCGCCCAGGCCGGAACCGGTCGCCGGGACCGCGCCGCCTGCCTGGGCCGCGGCCTTCGCCGCCGCGCTGAGGCCGGGCCGGGCCTGCAATACCGGCGCTACATCCCGCTCGATGATCCTGCCGCCCGGCCCTGTACCGGCAATGCCCGCCAGGGAAAGCCCCTCCCCGGCGGCCAGATTCCGCGCCCTAGGAGAAACCGCCGCGCTGCCGCCGCCGGAAGCGCCGCCTGCCGGGGCTTCCAGGGCCGCCGCAGCGACTGCCGCAGCCGGGGCAGCTTCCGGGACAACCGCCGTTGCCGCGCCGCCCGCCGGGGCCGCCGCGCCGAGCGCGGCCTGCCAGTCTTCGCCCGCCGCGCCGATAACCGCGATAGCTTCCAGGACCGGCACATCATCCCCGGCTTCCCGGACAATCTTCAGCACCGCGCCCTTTTCCCCGGCGGGGACCTCAAAGACAGCCTTGTCGGTTTCCACGATACAGACCGGAGTATCCGCCTCTACCGCGTCCCCTTCTTTCACCTTCCATTCGTTGATAATACAGGATTCCACCGTATTCCCCTGCCGGGGCATGATCAAAACAAACGCCATAGTACCTCCATATCTTCATATTTACTATTATTTTTCTTTTGACAGCCAGTTATTCTCTGTTTTACTGACCGGCGAGAGGACACCAGAAAATTGCAGCGAGGGGTGGCCTCGGCATAAATGCCGGGGGAAAAGCGCCCTCCGCAAGGAGGGACTTTTGCCCCCGGCCAGGACCCCCGAAAAATTCCTGCGGTGTCCTTTTGTGTTCTGCCGGGTAAACCGGGAATTGCTGAAATCATACTGTCACCGCCTCCGCCGCTGTTTTGGCCCTGCGCACCCGGATACCCGCCGCTTCAAGTTCCGAGGCGGCCACGGCGTCCAAATCCCCGTCGGTAAGAATAAGGTCCACTTCGGAAAGGGGAAGCACATTGGCAAAGCCCATCCGTCCGTATTTGCTTGAATCCGCGGTAAGGATCGTGGTCGCGGCGTGGGATCTCATGGCCTTGACGATCTCCGCCCCCTCCATAAGATGGGTGGTCATGCCGTGTTCCAGGGTAAAGCCGTCGGTCCCCACAAAGGCAAGCCGCACATTGAGGCGGGAAATGGTTTCCAGCGCGACAGGCCCCACAAGAGACTCCGTGGGCCGCCGGAATTCGCCGCCGGTCATGGTAATTTGCAGGCTGGGGTTCATCCGGCCATAGGAAAAGGCCAGGGTCGAGTTGGTGACAATGTGGACATCCCTTTTCCCCGCCAAATACCTGGCGATAAGCGCCGTAGTGGTTCCGGCCTCGATCATGATCACATCGCCGTCGTTCACAAGCTCCGCCGCGGCCCGGGCAATGGCGTTCTTGCGCCCGGGGAATATGCGCTGCCGTTCCAGAATGCTCCGGTGCAGGGCCGGAGCCGCGCCCCCCCTGGTACGGTTGATCCAGCCCTTTTCCTCCAGCAGCTTCAGATCCCCCCGGATAGTCACCTCCGAATACCCAAACTCTTTCGCCAGGTTCGCCACGGACACCGCGCCGTCCTCCGAGAGTCTGTCGATGATAGCCCGCTCGCGGGTGTTAAGTTCCAGGGTCACTTATACAACCTTTTCGAAACACTTTCGATA
>JAIRZS010000005.1 GCA_031267115.1 Treponema sp. | reverse complement strand
GGCAGTATCGTAAAGATGGATATTGACGCATTCAAGGAAAAAGCGTTTGATATAGGGAACAAGGGCAAGCCGCTGCAAAAAACGGCTGCATGAGGGGGCTTGCAAATTTTTACGGTTATGGTATAGTTTTAACTATGGACGGCGGGGTAGTCCCTGCTTGAGCATAACGACATCTTGATATCCGTGTAAAAAGCACGGGTTTAATCGGCGCTTATAAAAAGGCCGGATTTCCCAATGGGGGAGTCCGGCCTTTTTTGTTTTTTTGGGGCTAGGGAGTTAAAATGCCTGATTTGACGAAATGGACAAGGTGCGATGGAAAAACCTATTGCTGGGACAAATCGGCGGGTAAGGTCGTAGGGGTTAAAATTACCGATGTACCGTTGGATCAGGTTCCCAGAGATGTATTGATTGCCATGCTTAACTGCGGAACAGAAGAGGGGAAGTAGAAAACCGGAATGAAAAAGGCGTTCGACGGGGCGGAACATGACCAGATATTCCTCCAAATGCAGATGAGCAAAGCCCTGCAAAGAGATGCGGAAGGGAATGTCATTTTTACCGTGGAGGCGTCGAACGAAAACCTCGACCTTGAGGGCCAGCGGGTTTTGCAGTCCGCGCTGTTAAGCACTAAAGATTATTTCTTGAAGAGCGGCGTGGTAAGCAAAGACCACAAACACCGCAAGATGAACGCAGACGGCACTTTTGAGATTGACGAGGACTACGTTATCGGCGAGCCGCTGGATGTTTTCACAAACGGAACCTCTACCCTGGTAAAAGGCAAACTCTACCCAAAGAACCAATATGCGAAAAAGTTTATCGATCTGCTTGATCAAGGATCGTCCCGCGTCCGGGCGAGCGTCGGCGGCCTTATCCCGCGGGTAAAAAAGACTTTAGAGAACGGACGAAAGGTGGGACAGGTCGTGTCGGTCCTTTGGGACGACATCGCCCTGACCATCGCCCCCGTGAACCCCACGGTAGAACCGGCCGCATCGTTTGCAAAATCGTTATCCAGCTTTGAGTTCGTCAAAGCTCTTTCGGCGGGATACGGGTCTGACTCCGCATCGTTCACCGGGGGCCGGGCTTTACAAAAGGAGGATGTAGAACATGGAAAAACCCTGCTTTCAGTGAATAGCGAGGTTATCGCAGCCCTGGTCGGCGCAATCTCCGACGGCGGTGTAACCGGCCTGGATGAAGCTGAATCATTCCTGGCTGACTATGGTATTTCAAACGCGGACGCACGAGAAATTGCTCGGACGGTCGTAAAAAAAAGCAATTTATTTATGGAGGTATTTCCTATGGCTAAAAGCTCTTTTTGGGACAGGATCAAATCGGATCTGAGAAAGTCCACAAGCGGCAAAAAGCCCGAAAACGATCCCGACCCAGATGAAAATCTCGGCCAGGACGGCGATGATGATGATGACGATGACGACGATGATTATGAAAACGCCGGTCCTATCATCAAGGCGCTCACCGAGAAAGTCGGCGAGATTCAAACGGTTATGGAAAAGATGGCCGAAGCGCAGACGATCCTGCTTGATCGGTTCGAAAAGTCTGAAAGTATGCAGAAGTCCTTGGGCGAGGGCATTCTTGCCGTCATGGAGCGCACCGAGCAGGTCATAGCTTCGCCCGCCCCCCGCAAGGGCGCGGTAACGCAGCTTGAGGCCGCCATGGCTAAAGCCCTGGGCGGAGGGGCCGCGGGCGCAGCGGACGGCGGAGGCGCGGCGGTTGGAGGCCTCCGGCCCTTCACCCCGGCTACTTTTGATATAGCAAAGGACATCCTCACCAAAGCGGTCAGCGACGGCGAGATTGATGTAACCACTTGCAGCGGTTATGAAACGCAGATAAACAAATCAATGGGAAGGGCTTCATACCCCTTCACCTCTGATTTCGTCGCGTTCATGCGGAAAAAACTGAGCGCGTAGGAGGAAATACATGGATAACATGAAAGATTTCTTTTATGAGGAAAGCGCGGAGCCCGGTTTCGGCAGCGAGGAGATGTTGATAAAAGCTCTCTCCGCAGGCTACGGCACCGATGCGGCGCAGTTCACCGGGGGCCGGGCGCTTCAGCCTGAAGACTGCGAGACTACCCTGGTGAATGTTATGCGGGAAGATCAGTCCGATTTCAAGCTGATGAACACCCTTAAGAAGACCCCGGTCAAGTCCACGGTCCATCAGGCCAATCTGCGGCTTGATATAGGGGACGAGGATTCCGGTTTTGTGTCGGAAGGCGGAATTGCGCCGGATAACAACCAGGACATCCGCCGCATTACCAGGGATATGAAATATATCCAGAAGCGGGGGGAAGTCACCGAACAGGCTGTCGTCGCCGATACCTTTGAGCCCGCTTTTGAAGCGGAGAAGATAGCCTGTACCTTGTCTACTCTCAGGACCGCCGAAAAGTATTGCTTCCATGGGGATTCCGCCGTTGTGCCCAAACAGTTTGACGGCCTTATCGCCCAGATCAAGGCCGCTCCCGCTGTAAAGAGGAATATCTATGATATGCGCGGAAGGTCTATTCAGGCTGAGGGCGAGAGCATCTTCACCCGGATGGCGGAGAATATCGCCGACCAGGGAGGCGCGGCGAACAAAGTATTCTACCCGCTTATTCTGGGGGATGACATTCAGGCGCTCTGCCGGGACCGCCTGCGGTTCGGCATTGAAGACGACCGCATGGCCGCGGTCTTCAAGACCTACCCGACCCTTTACGGCTCTCTTTCCATTGCGGACGATGCGGGGCCGGACAAAATGTTCAAGCCCAAGGGCGTTGTTAAACCGGGGGGAATCATAGGCCATGCGGGCGGCATCCCGAATAAGCCCGTCTCCGCCGCCTTATCCGCCGCTGCGTCCGGTCAATCGCAGTTTTTAGCCGCCGATGCGGGGAATTACACCTATTTAGTCCATGCGATAAATGAATACGGCATCAGCGAGGGCGTCAGCCCCGCCGCCCCCGTGGCCGTCGCCGCCGGCGATGCGGTGGCTATAACTATCACCCCGGCAGCGACTAATCCCGGCACCGGTTTTATTATTTGCCGATCGGTGAAGGGCGGAACTTCGGTAATGGAGATGGTGCGTATCGGAAAGGATGAGCAGAATACAACTACGGTTTACTCCGACCTCAACGACAACCTTCCCGGCACCGCCGAAATGCTTTTCATTACGGAGAAGAAAATGCAGACCGTCGTCGAATTCCTCCAGTTCCTGCCGCTGCGCCTGTACCGTATGTATCCGACCGATAGGCTGGTAACTCCGTTTATCATGGCCCTGTGGGGATCGCCCTCCATGAAGGCTCCGCATTGGTGCGGTGTTGTCAAGAATATCGCCTATCGGGGAGGGCTCTATGCCTAAAGCCGGAGACAAAAACAACAAGGACCCGGACCCGCCGACGATCCCGGACTTGGAAACGAACCCGGACCTGGATCGGCAGGGACTCCCGCAGACGGACGCTCCGCCCTCCAGCGGAACCCCGCCCGCGGGAAGCGGTGCTGAGGGCGCGAATCCCCAACAGACCGGGGCGGATGCGGGCGCTCTGCCCGCGGCAGACAACAGCGGGCCGCCCGCTCCGGAGAAAGAAGGGAAAAAGCGCATCAGATGCGCTGCCTTGAAGGGGGGGAAGATCATTGCCGGTAAGGGCGTGATCATCCAGATCGATGAAAACGGCTTTTTTGAAGTTGATGAGAAGGAAGCGGTCCGGCTGCTTACCATCCCGGACTACGAAGAAGCCTGACCGAAACAGCAAACGGGCGGCGGCGCTGAAAACACCGCCGCCTGATTTTGGGGAATGAGGAATGATTAAAGCATACAGCTTACAAACGCAAGTTCTCATTGAATTACCCGGCAGCGCCGCCTGCCGCCTTGAACGGCGGGACGGCTGCGGGGGCGCGTGGCTTGTTCTTACTGATTCCGGTTTTGTGCCGGACGGAGGGGGCGTTGTACCGCTCCCCGTAACGGGAAATTATCTTGATAAGGCATTGTTCGATGGAATATGCCAATACCGGGCGCGTAATTTTTCAGACGAAACAAGCGCCTGGGATTATACCGCCTGGCTTCGGTGCGGAACTGCTGATCCCATAGGTATCACATTTGGGAATTATCAAGCCCCGCAGGGATTGTGGGGGGATATTATCACCTCCGACGATCTCCGTAATACCTACCTTTGGGGGGTAGATTTCAGGGCCAGCAACGGCGCGTCATTTACGGACGCCCAGATACAATTTTTCATAGACGCAGCCCTTGCGGAAACCGAGCGGGAATTAAATATAACCGTCAGAAAAACCCGTATAGTTTGCGAACCGCAGCGGCGCGGACTGGAAAAGGACAGGGATTATGATGAATCCGAACCATATTACACATACAAACGCGAGCGGGTAGAACGCAACGGCATGATAACAACGCGGAAGCGGCCGATTATATCAATTTCCCGCCTCGATCTGCTTAACCGAAACGAAAAAATTATCCCGCTTTTGCAGGAAAGTACATTCGATCCTACAAAAGGTCAGATTAAGTTTTTTAACCGGCTGCCCCGGCAGAGCGATTCAATGCGGAGTATTGAAGCTGCAATCTATCCTTACGGCCCTGGAACCTTAGAACGCAATCTTTTTTATGCCGTTGACTATATTGCCGGTTTCGAAACTTCTGACGATGTGCCTATGGATTTGCGGGAAATCATTGGAAAACGGGCGGCGGTTTCCCTCTTGAACATCATAGGGCGCGGGCTCATGTCCGGCTTTTCCAGCAGCAGCTTGAGCATGGACGGAGTAAGCGAATCGTTCTCCTCTACACAGTCGGCGACATCGGCCTATTACGGCGCGGATGTGAAAGAGTATAAAGACGATATAGAGAAATATATCGCGGAAAACAAGATGAAATTCGGCCATATTACAATGGGGGCATTATGAGAACAAAAGGAAGAAAAGCTGATTGGCAGTATGACAAAGAGGAAAACCAGGTATTGCTTGAAATCCTTAATACTGTAAATGAAATTTCCGGCGCGGTACCGGAAAGCATCGAACTGATCAAGGGCAGGGAATCAAACCTTGACAGATGGCAATACAGCAAAGAACGGAATTTTCTTTTGTGTAAATTAAAGGCCGCCGTTGATGAATATAAAAATACGCTTCCCGCCCGTCCCGCCGAAGAAGGAGAATACACGCTTAAAGCGCTGGTAGACTCCGGAGGGGGCGTTGTTTATTCATGGGCCGCGGACGAATAGGGTGATGTAATCATATGAACGGCCTCGGGAAAAACAGCCCTATCGTCCTATCCCTCAGCAAGGGTAATTTTGAAGCCCTCGTAGACCGGCACGGCCAGTATGTCCGGTGGCGGACTGCAAAAAAATGCCCCTGCGTCACGGAGAATAATACGGTCGACCCGCATTGCCCGAAGTGCGGCGGCTCCGGAGATATTTACGATTACCAGCGGGAGTACTATGATATTTTCCGGGCTGCTGTGCGTGATAATATTATCACCGTTCCGGAGGATTACGGTGATGCGGAAATTCTTGAGGTCTACAACGCCCGGGGCGTACAATTCCAGTTCTGCCGCTGCGGGGAATTTATTCAGATTACCGGAGCCGGTATTTCGAACAATGAGCTTGTCGATGTGCGGGTCCGCGTCCCGATTGTGAAACATATTGAGTCTGTCGCCCTGGAGAAAATAGGCGGCGGATATTACCGAGTGCCCGGCATACTTACACCCCCGTCGAAACTTGAGGGTGTTTTTTATCAGGCGGCGGGGGACGTTACAGCCGCATTGGATTTGAAGGATGCGGAGGGAAACCCGGTCAATGTCTTGAGTCTCCGCCGGGACATGATACTCACCGATTCTGACGCCGATACAATCACGGCGTCTTCCGTGGATTATATTATGCCGTTCAAATTCATTGTATTGTCCCAGAACTTATCGAAAGCGGACTTTGCTTTGCTGAACGCCCACAAAGGAGATGCAATCTGCACCTACCCATATCTATTTAATTTCTCCGAAAACGATGTATTGACCGTGCTTTCCGGCAGTATGACTCACAAGATTGTGATGCCGAAACGGGGAGACGGCCTTGACGATACTATCCCGGAGTTTTTTGTCGCGCAGGTGGACGGCGTAGAGACGAAAACCGCGGTCTTTACGGAAGGATCGGACTTTGTACTGGCCGGTACAAACAATATCCATTGGACGGGGAGCCGGCCTGAGGCGGGGGAGATGATGTCCGTTGTCTACCGCTACCACCCGACCTACCGGGCTGCGGAAAATATCCCCATGCTGCGGACGAGCGAAGATCAGCGGATTCCGCGCAAGGCGGTTCTGAAACTGTACGGCGCTTTCAGCGAGAAGAAAAGGGTGAATAGAAATGATTAGGATGGAGGTCACTTTAAATAACTCCCAGCTTGAAGAGCTCCTCTTTTTTTTAAGAAAAGCGGAAGGGGGGCTGCCTAATACGGAAAATGCCATGGCTGTAGGGGCTGGAAAAATCCAAAGCGTATGGCAGAATTACGCTCTCGGCAATAAGAGGCTGCCTGGAGTTGCAGCATTAAAGAATCCCAGCAAAAAATATGCCGAAAGCATCCGTACTAAACCGACCGGTCCGTTTGAACACGAAATTTACAGCGAAGCAGAAATAGCGGACTGGATAGAAAACGGCACAGAAGAACTGGACATGAAAAAGACGCATCCCTACGGTCCCCGGTCCAGGGTTTCAAATGAAGGCGTTCCCTATCTCATTATCCCATTCCGGTGGGGAACTCCGGGGGATAAGAAAAATCAGCGGGTAGGCTTTGGAAATAACGTAATGACCGCAGGGGCATATTATCAGATTTCTAAGAAATCGTTCGGCGCATCAAGAGTTACGGCAAGCCCTGTTAACTCGGATTACCAAACACCCAACGCAAAAGGCGATATGGTAGGGCGGGCGCAGTATAGGGATAAAAACGGGAAATCAACGTGGGGAAGCAGATTGCGGGGCAGCGATTTTTCGGGAACTGTTGAACAAAAAACCCGCATGAACGGCATGGTGCGCTTTGAAAACGGCTTTGACAAAAACGGGGAAATCGGCAAGAGATATGGAGGGTATTTTACCTTCCGCGTTATTTCTGCAGATTCACCCGCAAACAGTTGGATAAAACCCGCCGAGCCCGCCTACCACGTTACACGGGGCGTTAAAGAATATACTGAAGATGAAATTATCTTGATGGCAGAAGAAGGATTGAAGAAGGATTTCGGATTATGATTTTCTTCCTTAACCGCGGGCTTATACTTGAACAGGAAATAGTAAAGGCCCTTAAAAAATACTTCTTAATCATCGGAGTCCCGGATTATTACGAGAACTACACCGTAAGCATAACCAACAGGCACCCGTTTGCGCGGATGGCGCTTTCCGAATCACCGGAAAAGGACGCCGCAAGCATTTTCCCCGTTGTGGTAGCGGCAACGGAAACCGACGGCAAGCCGGCTGGGCTGGAAGATGTTATAGATTCCAGCTATTTGACCATTGAACCGGAAGATATTGCGGAAAAAGCAGACGGCGCTCCTTCGGACGTT